>JAGCJD010000268.1 GCA_017648425.1 Clostridia bacterium
ACTACTCTAATTAAGTCTTTTTTTTCTAGTTTTTCCTTTATAGGTTTATTCAAGTTCGAATGCGCCTGTGTATAACTGGTAATACTTGCCCTTTTCAGCTATAAGCTTTTCGTGAGTTCCACGCTCGATTATGCGTCCGTGTTCAAGCACCATGATAACATCGGAGTTGCGTACTGTGGAAAGGCGGTGCGCTATAACGAACACTGTTCGGCCCTTCATAAGCGCGTCCATTCCTCTTTGCACCAGCGCTTCTGTACGGGTATCGATAGATGAGGTAGCCTCGTCAAGTATCATAACAGGCGGATCTGCGACTGCCGCGCGCGCTATTGAAAGAAGCTGTCTTTGTCCTTGTGATAGATTTGCTCCGTTTGCCGTAAGCATGGTATTATATCCCTCGGGAAGTCTTGTTATAAAGTCGTCTGCATTTGCAAGCTTTGCGGCGGCGATACATTCTTCATCGGTTGCATCAAGATTTCCGTAACGGATATTATCCATGACAGTTCCCGTGAACAGATTGGTGTCTTGGAGAACTATTCCGAGAGAACGGCGAAGATCTGCCTTTTTTATTTTGTTTATATTGATGCCGTCATATCTGATCTTTCCGTCATCGATATCGTAAAAGCGGTTTATAAGGTTAGTTATTGTGGTCTTTCCTGCGCCTGTCGCTCCTACGAATGCGACCTTTTGTCCGGGCTCGGCGTAAAGAGTTATGTCGTTGAGCACTGTTTTTTCGGGAACATATCCGAAATCCATATGCTCAATCCTTACATCTCCCATAAGCCTTGTGTAGGTGACAGAGCCGTCGGCTGTGTGAGGATGCTTCCACGCCCAAATACCTGTTCTTTCCTTGCATTCAACTATTTCACCGTCAACCTCCTTGGCGTTTACCAAGGTTACATAACCATCGTCTGCCTCGGGTTCTTCGTCAAGAAGTTCAAAAATTCTGTTAGCTCCCGCCATTGCCATTACAATGGAGTTTATCTGCTGTGAAAGCTGGCTGACATTGTTGGTAAATTGACGCGTCATGTTAAGGAATGGGACAACAACGGCTATTCCCATGAGCTGTCCAGAAAGAGAAGCGTTGGGAACATTGTTTATTATGAGAAGACCGCCTACGAACGCAACGAGAACATAGAGTATATTTCCTATGTTACCCATTATGGGCATAAGAATATTTGCAAAGCGGTTTGCGTTGGTAGCGTCCTGACACAGCTGTTCGTTGACCTTGTCAAAGTCCTCCTTGCTTTGCTCCTCATGACAGAAGACCTTTACGACCTTCTGACCGTTCATCATTTCCTCGACATAGCCCTCGGTCCTTGCAACGGACTTTTGCATTTTCATAAAGTACTTTGCGCTGTTTCCGCCAACCTTTTTAGTGACGAATACCATAGCTACGGTAGCAAATGCGACAACGAGCGCCATCCATGCGCTGAGATACAGCATGTAGAAAATGAGGAATGCCAATATAAGTCCAGAGCTTATTATCTGAGGTATCGTACGGGATATGAGTTCTCTGAGTGTATCTATGTCGTTGGTGTAATACGACATTATATCTCCGTGCGGGTGTGTGTCAAAGTAGTGAAGCGGAAGCTCCTGCATTTTGTCGAACATACGCTTTCTCATATCGTTGAGGAAGCTTTGCGTTACGATTGCCATAGTACGGGTGTGCAGGAATGCCGATACCCAGCCCATGGCGTATATTACGAGCATTATACCGATAGCGGTATATATCTTTACCTCAATTGCGTCCCAACCGTTTTTGATTCCTTCCTCTATCGTGTTGATAAAGAAATTCATAAATACGCTTGCAACAGTTGATGCGATTGCGGTCAGGATTATGCATACGAGAACTAACAAAAGCTGCTTTTTATATCCTGCAAACAGCTCCTTTACAAGGCGTCCGATAGCGCCTTTTTTTGGCTTTGTCATTGTGGGTTTCGCGTTTTTCATTCTTCATCACCCCCCTTGTTCTGAGAATCATATACTTCTCTGTAAATGGGGCTTGCTTTAAGAAGCTCCTCATGAGTTCCTATCGACTCTATACGACCGCCGTTCATGACGATTATTTTGTCTGCGTGCTCAACAGAGGATATTCTCTGCGCTATTATTATTTTTGTAGTGTCGGGTATCTCCTCTGCAAATGCGCGGCGAATGAGCGCGTCTGTCTTTGTATCGACCGCGCTTGTTGAGTCATCAAGAATAAGTATCTTAGGCTTTTTGAGCAGAGCGCGGGCAATACACAAGCGTTGCTTTTGACCGCCTGACACATTAGAGCCACCTTGTTCAATATAAGTGTCATAGCCGTTAGGAAGCGTGTTTATAAATTCGTCAGCCTGAGCAAGCTTGCATATTTTTATCATATCTTCGTCAGTTGCATTTGGATCGCCCCAGCGAAGATTTTCTTTTATAGTTCCCGAAAACAGAACATTTTTTTGAAGAACGACTGCGACCTGATTGCGGAGAGCCTCAAGGTCATATTCTCTTACATCTACTCCGCCTACCTGAACGCTTCCCTCGTTTACATCATAAAGTCGAGAGATGAGCTGTATGAGAGAGGTCTTTCCGCTTCCTGTTCCCCCTATAACGCCAACAGTTTCACCTGACGCTATAAACAGGTCTATGTCGGAAAGGGAATCTTTTTTGGATTCTGCGTTGTAACGGAAGTTTACATTTTTGAAAATTATGCTTCCGTCCTTTACCTCTGTAACAGGGTGTTCGGGATTTTTAATAGAGCTTGTTTCGTTGAGCACCTCGCATATACGGTTGGCCGAAGCCAAGGACATGGATATCATGACTATTATCATAGATACCAGCATAAGGCTCATAAGTATTTGTGCGCCGTAGGTAAGTAACGCTGACATTTGGGGCACATTAAGCTCTGAGCCTCCCGAATTTACAACCAGCATTGAGCCGAAAAGGCAGATCATTATCATGTTGAAGTTAAAGCAGAACTGCATAAGGGGGCTATTGAGCGCAAGCAGCTTTTCTGCTTTTGTAAATCCCTGACAAACATCGTCAGAGGCAACTGCAAACTTCTTTTTTTCGTGCTCCTCACGCACATATGATTTTACAACTCTCATTCCCGAAATGTTTTCCTGAACGGAATTGTTAAGATTGTCGTACTTCTTGAATACCGTTTTGAATATGGGGTGAGCGCGAGTTATTATGAGGAACAGACCTATTGCTAAGGCGGGAATTATAACGGCAAAGGCGATTGACATTTTCGGACTTGTTATTATTGCCATTATAAATGCAAAAATTATCATAAACGGGCATCGGATAGCTGTTCGTATTATCATCATGTAAGACATTTGAACATTGGAAATGTCAGTAGTCAATCTTGTGACAAGTCCCGATGTGGAGAATTTGTCTATGTTTGAAAAAGAAAATCCTTGAACGGCTGAATATATGTCGCGCCTCAGGTTTTTTGCAAATCCGCATGAGGCTATTGCGGCAAAATGTCCCGCTAATGCGCCACACGCCAACGAAATTATTGCTAAGAGTATAAGCACAAGACCGTAATTTACGATAGTTCGTATATCACAGTACGCTTGTATCTCTGTTACGAGCTTTGCTGTTATGAACGGTATTATACATTCGACAACGACTTCTGCTGATATGAATATTGGTGCAAGAATAGAGTCCCTTTTATATTCACGCACACTTTTAAGCAGTGTTTTGATCATTTAAAAATCCATCTCCTCTCGAAAAAAAGCACAGCTACAACATTATACTACAACTATTATAATACAATTTATTTACTAATTAAACTATACTTCGTAAACTATGTATGAACTTTAATCGCTGATTTTGAAAACAATGCGTTTTTTGTGTGAATTTTAAGAGGATTTTTCACAATAAAACAAATCAAGGGAGAAAATTCTCCCTTGAAGCTATCTTTTTTCACGGTATTCACTTGGCGTCATGCCCGTTTGTTTTAAAAACGCTCTGTTGAATGTGCGCATGGTATTAAAGCCGACTATTCCGCTTATCTCGGTTATCGATTTGTCGGTCTTTCGTAAATATTTGCAAGCGTTTGATACCCGTATTGAATTTATATAATCATTAAAGCCCATTTTTAATTTGTTGCTCATTATGTGCGAAACATAATATTTGCTTATGTGGAGC
>JAGCJD010000269.1 GCA_017648425.1 Clostridia bacterium
CGACAAGTCAAAGGTATATGTAACCCTTGAATCCAAGGTGTTCGGTATTGGACTTGAATCCTATACGGTAGGCTCTGCTGAGTTCGGTATGGGATATGTTCTCAGTCGTGGAATAGTTCCGCTTATGGACAACGGACATTATCACCCCACCGAGGTCGTTTCCGATAAGATATCCTCTATGCTTCTTTTCGCTCCCAAGATTGCTCTCCATGTAACAAGAGCTGTTCGTTGGGACTCTGACCATGTTGTAAGACTTGATGACGAGACCAAGGAGATAGCAAAGGAGATAGTTGCAAGCGGACGCATTGACGATATTGCTATCGCGCTTGACTATTTTGATGCAAGCATCAACAGAGTTGCTGCTTGGGCGCTTGGACTTCGCAACTTCCGTAAGGCTATGCTTATCGCAATGCTTACACCTCACGCAGAGTTCACCGCTTTGCAGAACGAGTGCAAGAACACCGAGCTTATGATAAAGCAGGAGGAGCTCAAGTCTTATCCTTGGGGAGATGTTTGGGACGAGTATTGCGCACGCTGTGGCGTAGCAGTCGGCAACGAGTGGCTTGAAGAAATAAAGAATTACGAGGAAAATGTACTCGCTAAGAGAGTATAAATAGTAAAATAAAAGGTACGGCAGAAATGCCATACCTTTTATTTTACTTTGCAACAACCTTGCGGAAGCTCTTTTTTCCTCTGCGGAAAACTATACCGTCTGCAAGGTCTGCTTTTGTATATGTCTTTTTGAAATCTGTTATCTTTTCATTATCTGCGCGTACGCCGCCCTGCTCGATAGCGCGTCTTGCCTCGGACTTTGAGGGAACGAGCCCTGCCTTTACAAGGATAGAGCCTATATCGATAATGCCGTCTGTAAAGTCAGCGTCTTCGAGAGCGGTTTCGGGTATCTCGGCATCAGCGCCTGCGCCAAAGAGCGCTTTTGCGCTTGCTTCTGCCTTCTTTGCCTCGTCCTCTCCATGAACGAGAGCGGTAAGCTCGTATGCGAGTATCTCCTTTGCACGGTTGAGCTGTGCGCCCTCCCAGCTATCCATCTCGTTTATCTGCTCAAGGGGAAGGAATGTGAGCATGCGGATACATTTAAGAACATCAGCGTCCGCAACATTTCTCCAATACTGGTAGAAATCGTAAGGAGATGTCTTTGCGGGATCGAGCCAAACAGCGCCCGACTGCGTCTTACCCATCTTTTTGCCCTCGGAATTGAGGAGCAGGGTAATGGTCATGGCATATGCGTCCTTACCGAGCTTGCGTCTTATAAGCTCTGTACCGCCAAGCATGTTTGACCACTGGTCGTCACCGCCGAACTGCATATTACAGCCCATTGTTTGATATAAATGATAGAAATCGTAGGACTGCATTATCATGTAGTTGAATTCAAGGAACGAAAGTCCCTTTTCCATTCTTTGCTTGTAGCACTCTGCGGAGAGCATACGGTTGACAGAGAAGCACGCTCCAACATCACGAAGCACCTCAATGTAGTTGAGGTCGAGCAACCAATCCGCATTGTTTA
>JAGCJD010000270.1 GCA_017648425.1 Clostridia bacterium
TGCATAAAATTTTTACTTCCGATAGGGATCGGCGTTGTCATCGGATTTGCCGCGGGATTTCTCGTTATACAAAATGTATTTGAAAAATTCCTGTTCCAGCTCATCTGTCTCTTTGCGGGACTTATGATAGGAGCTATCCCTGCCATAACAAGAGAGATAAAAGGTACAAAGGTCTCCGCAGGCCGTGGCGTTTTGTTGACAGTCGGATTTTTAGTACCGATAGCAGTGTCAGTTATATCCATAATACTCTCGTCAAGCTCTGACGCAAGCTCTGCGATAGCGGAGTTTTCCACAACGAGAGCACTGCTCTATCTCCCGCTTGGATTTGTGGTATCAATAACACAAATAGTGCCCGGGCTCAGCGCCACCGCTATCCTCATGGCATTCGGACAATTCCGTCCCATAATGAACAGCATACACCGCGAATATATCTTTGAAAATCCGTCCGTCCTTATACTTTTTGCCGCACTCGGTATAGGCTTTATAATAGGACTTGTAAGCATATCCAAAGCGTTTTCCGCAATACTTTCCAAGCATAAGACGACCGCATTCTACATGATAACGGGACTTGCATTCGGATCAATAGCCTCTATGTTCCTTAACACCGATATCTATGAATTATATAAGGAGTGGGCGTCAACCTCTATACCCGTAGCGGATTTCATCATAGGAATAGTGCTTCTCGCAGTCGGATTCGCGCTTTCCTATGCGCTTACCAAATACGAGCTTTCAAAGGGCGAATAACTATCCCCCACAGAACGCCCATCATATCCGTTCATAAGCAGAATGGACATGATGGGCGTCTTTTTTATTTCTTCCATATTTATTTATAAAAATATCGTTAAAATCTTGAAAAAAAACAGTTATTGTGCTATAATTATTATGGATAATGGTATATTAGTGCCAATTAATTGATCACGGAGCATTACAAATGTCAAAAACCAATATAAAACAGCGCATAATCCTCGCTTCCGCCTCACCGCGAAGACGAGAAATCCTTTCCTCAATGGGAGTGGATTTCACCGTCATATGCGCGGATGCGGACGAGCAAAGCGACATAAAAGATCCGCCAAGTCTTACGCGTGAGCTTGCGCTCAAAAAGGGCGCGGCTGTTCACTCAATGCTTGTAAATCGTGGAGAGGCGGAAAACACCATAATAATCTCAGCGGACACTGTCGTAGAATGTGGCGGAGAAATATTAGGCAAGCCACATGACGAGCAGGACGCGTTAAGAATGATAAAAATGCTTTCGGGCAGAGCCCACACGGTAACAACAGGCATCGCTGTTATAGTTGACGGAAAAACCTATACCGACCACAGCACCACGCAGGTAAGAGTAGATAATATCCCCGACAGCGAGATAAGGGCATACATAGAAACAGAAAAGCCTTATGATAAAGCGGGGGCATACGGAATACAAGGTAGCTTTTCAAAATGGATAAGTGGCATTGACGGTTGCTATTTTGGCGTAGTCGGGCTTCCTGTAAACTGCCTATGTAAGCTGTTTTTTAAGGCAACGGGAAAATACCCCGACCAAATTTAAACAAAGATAAAAATCGGGAGAAAGGACCATAAACATGGCAAAGATATACGGCATGGATCTTGGCACATCCAATACCCTTATATGCCACAAGGGACAGATAATACTTCGCGCCCCCTCGGTCGTCGCTATCAACGACGCAGACCGTGAGCTTGTCGCGCTTGGACCGGACGCCAAAAAAATGCTCGGAAAAACTCCCGCAGGCATAACCGCCACCCGACCGCTCAAAGGCGGCGTCATAGCAGACGATGAAATAGCCTCAAAAATGGTTCACGGCTTTCTTGAAATGATAGGCGCGTTTTCAATATTCTCGCGCCCCGTCGTTATAGTTTGCGTTCCACACAAAGCAAACGCAGTTGAAAAACGCGCGCTTGAAAGCGCGATATTTGAGGCGGGAGCTCGTTATGTAGCGCTCATAGAAGAACCGATAGTGGCAGCTATTGGAACAGGACTGCGAGTAAAGGCATCAAAGGGAAGCATGATAGCCGACATAGGCGGCGGTTCAACAGAGATAGCCGTTATCAGCAACGGCGGAATAGTGTCCTCAGGCTCTGTAAGAACGGCAGGCGATGAGTTTGACGAGGCAATAATAGAATACATAAAGCAA
>JAGCJD010000271.1 GCA_017648425.1 Clostridia bacterium
CTTATTTCAGGACCATGATAATGCGCGATATTCAGGCGGTAAGATTTATCAAGGCGTATGTTGGAACCGAGGGCGTAATGATAAACGGCGAGAAAAAGGCTCTCGGCATATGGAACGGCGAGCTTCGTACATACGGGGGAAGTCAGGGCGGATTTCAGGGAATTGCAATATCCGCGCTTGACAAGGATGTGACAGACGCCTTCTGGGCGTCACCGTGGCTTTGCGATGTTGCGGGCATGAGGAGCGTTTTCAGACCTCAATATACTGACGATTTTCGCTATTTTGATTCGATATACCACGCAAGAAGAGTTCGCGAGAATGTAAATGTTCACATTATTTCGGGACTTGGAGATTATGTTTGCCCCCCAAGCGGAGTAGTTGCTCTTTATAATGCGCTCAAAGCAAGCGCAACACTTGAGTTTTATCAGGGAATGACACATACCTACGACTCTGAAAAAGGTCCGCTTACAAAATATCATAAGTGAGGATTTGACTTTATGCTTAAAAAATTCAAAAAAATAGGTTGTTTTGCTTTAGCTATTGGAATTTTGTTGACGGCCTGCGCAAGAAAAGAGGATAGCTTAGAGGAAGAAATCAACGATGTGGCAACGATAGACCTTAACGGATACGCGATAGTTCGCGGATACGATGAGGAGTCCGATATTACGAATGTCGCATCAAAATTATATATGACTCTTAAAAACGAGTATAAGCTTGATATTTCCTTTGGTGTTGACGAGGAAGTAAAGGAGAGCGAAAAAGAGATAGTTATCGGCGCGACTAACAGAACTGCCGATAAGAACCACAGATATTCTGATTACAGCATAGAATACAAGGACGGCAAAATTTATATTGCTGGCGGAAGCGGCGATGCTGTAAGCGCTGCTGTCAAATGGTTCCTTGACGAGTGTGTTGCAGACAGTGGCGTTGCTTCAACTGAAAAAATGCCTTACGAATATAACGCATCTTACCCATTTGGAAATTTGAAAATATCGGGCGTTGCCCTTAGCGAATTTGTTGTTGATGAGACACAGAGCGGGGAATTGGACGCGCTCAAAGATTGGCTGGGCCCTAACGCGGGAACGCGCAAGACGAGCGAAAAGGGTTACACGATAAAGGCTGTAAATGATCCTACGCTGTACCTTGACGAGGCTAATATAGAGCTTGTAGGTAAGGAGCTTATCCTTTCTGCCTCCACTCATATTGATAACCTTTCACTGGTAACAAATTATTTTCTTGGTTTGCTTAAATCGAGCCAAGGCGAGGGAGAGCTTGCCTTTGACCAGAGAACAACCTTGGATATTCCCAATACAAACTCTGCGCTTAAAGATGTAAGAGCGGTGACCGCTCAGAAAAAGGCAGTATCCGCAAAGGCGGTAGAGAGCTACAAGGTAGGAGATGAGATAGTTTTCGTTGCTTCCTTGTACGCAGACTCCACGCTCGTATCTTGTCCTGAATTCACATGGACGGCAAAGACCGCTGACGGTAAGGATTACAGCGGAAAGGCGAGCGGAGGATACGGAAAGCTCGTTATAAAAATTCCTGCAACATCTGCGGGTAACACTATTATCAAGGTCCTCGTAAGGGACGAGAACGGAGCGCTTATTGACGGAGTTGCTCAGTCCGAGAACTACGATCAAGATCCCATTTTCAGCGTGATCGTAAAATCCACCAACAACGGCTTGTATATGAAGCAGATACCCAAGAGCTTTGAAACCACACCTAATGTATACGCGGTAAACGACAGTTACCAGATAATAGTTCCCGTTACCGAGGAAACGCTAATGTGGGTAGAGGTCGGCGGAAAATGCTTCTACGATGACGACAACGGAATTTTGCGTTCAAACTGCACGACACACAAAATGACAGTTCCTATGGAGCTTCTTGATGCGGCGGGCGAATACAAGGTATATTACCGCATAGTAGAAGAAAGAAAGCCATACAACTCTGTCGTAAGTGAAATATTTGAATACAGTTCTGTATTTAAGCCCGTAACATCTGAAAATCCGAGATTTTTCTCAATAGCTGACGCTCATAACAAAGTATATGAGCCCGTTGAGGCGGCAAAGGCGTTTGGAGAAATAGACTTCCTTATACTTAACGGAGATATTCCCAATGACGCGGGAGATATAAAGAATTTCCTTACGATACACAAAATCGCATCTGAAATTACTAACGGTGAGATCCCCGTTGTATTTGCGCGAGGCAATCACGATATGAGAGGAATATACGCCGAGAACCTGTCCGAGCACACGCCTACTGACAACGGCAAATCCTACTATACATTCCGACTTGGAAGTATATGGGGAATAGTGCTCGATTGC
>JAGCJD010000272.1 GCA_017648425.1 Clostridia bacterium
CCCGCCGTTATCGAATTCGTTGACATAGCAGGACTTGTAAAGGGCGCATCTCAGGGAGAGGGACTTGGAAACAAGTTTTTGTCCCACATAAGAGAGGTGGACGCCATCGTTCATGTAGTGCGCTGCTTCAAGAACGACAACATAATACATGTAGATGGAAACATAAATTCCCTGCGCGACCTTGAAACCATAAATCTGGAGCTTATATTCTCCGACATCGAAATGGTAGAGCGCCGCATAGACAGAACAAAAAAGGCAATGAAGGGCGACAAAACTCTCGCCTCCGAGCTTGCCGTATTTGAAAAGCTCCTCGCCGCACTCTCAGATGGAAAATGTGCCCGAGAGGTCGAGCTTGACGAAACCGAGCGCGAATATCTGTTCGACACTCCCCTGCTCACCATGAAGCCCGTCATATATGTAGCAAATGTGGGCGAGGACGAGGTAGGAAGCGAACCCACCGACAACGCGGATTACACCGCTCTCAAAGCGCAAGCAGAGCGCGAGCACGCAGGAGTTATAGCAGTCTGCGCACAGCTTGAAGCAGAGATCGCCGAGCTTGAGGGTGACGAAAAGGCAATGTTCCTCGAGGACCTCGGCATCAGCGAAAGCGGACTTGACCGTCTTATCAAGGCAAGCTATTCGCTCCTCGGACTTATCAGCTACCTCACAGCAGGTCCGCAGGAAGTAAGAGCTTGGACGATAACCAAGGGTACAAAAGCTCCCCAGGCGGCAGGCAAGATACACAGCGACTTTGAACGCGGATTTATCCGCGCCGAGATAGTGTCCTTTGACGACCTCAAAAAGCACGGCAGTATGGCGGCAGTAAAGGACGCAGGACTTTACCGAAGCGAAGGAAAGGAATATGTAATGAAGGACGGCGACATAGTTTTGTTCCGCTTCAATGTGTAATTAATATGAGAATGAGAAAGAAAAAGCACGGAGCGGAGCGCATTTCCGCCTGCTCCGAGCTACTTATCGAAAACATAGAGCTCTTAAAGAACGGCTTTGCAGGGATATTTCCCAAAGACCAGCCCATTCACATGGAGATCGGGTGCGGGAAGGGCAATTTTGCAACGGGAATGTCGGCAAAATACCCCGAATACAACTTTATCGCCGTTGAGCGCGTAGCCGATGTCTGTTGCATAGCTCTTGAAAAAGCAAAATCGCGCAGTGACGAACGCCCAAACGACAATCTCCGCTTTATAATTGGAGATGCCGCCGCTCTCGCAGAAAACATTCCACCCCACTCGCTTGATTGCATTTACCTCAATTTCAGTGATCCGTGGCCTAACTCAGGACACGCGAAGCGCCGCCTTACACACAAAAACTTCCTCGCCATGTATCAAAAACTGCTTAAAGAGGACGGAATTATCAAATTCAAGACCGACAATGTAGGGCTTTTTGATTTTTCAATAGAGGAATTCGAGGCGTACGGAATGCAAATACTCTGGCAGACCAGAGATCTGCACTCAACAGAAAAGAACGCAGATAATGTAATGACGGAATACGAAAAGAACTTTTCCGAAAAAGGAACGCCCATCTGCTCTGCGTGGGTGCGTTTCAAATAAGCAAAAAGATTGGAGAAAGCGCCATGCTTTTTAAGGAACTTATTGATAAAAACAGAAGCCACCGTGAATTTGCAAGCGGGAATACCGCGCCGAGGGAAGCCGTAAGAGAGTGGATACTCAACGCCTCTCACTGCCCTGCCGCTATGAATATGCAAACTCTCAAATATAAAATAGTGGACGATACCGAGCAGATAGCAAAGATACTGCCCATTACACGCTGGGGAACATCTCTGCCCGACAAAAAGCTCCCCCCAAAAGGGCATGAGCCGACAACGCTCATAGTTATATGTCATGATAATACAATTTCGCCAATGAAACCTATATTTATGATAGATATCGGCATCTGCGCTCAAACAATAATGCTTTCTGCCGCAGAGCAAGGCTTTGGCGGTTGCATAATCGGATCTGCAAGCACCGAAGATCTTAAACAAAGCGTCGAGCTCCCCGAAAATCTCCAACCAATGCTCCTGCTTGGAATCGGAGCGCCCGAGGATACCGTTGTCCTCACAGCGTTCGAGGGCAGCACAAAATACTATCGCGACCAAAATAATGTACACTATGTTCCCAAGAGAAGCCTTGATGAAATCATAATCGAATAATATCATTTTTGCATAAATACAATCTAAAAATATATTATAGGAGCATATATGCCCGAAAACACACAAAAAAACGAGCCCTCGGGAGTGCTTATATTGAATAAACCAATAGGCATAACCTCTCACGATGCAGTTTATAAAATAAGACGCCTTTTCGGAACAAAAAGGGTTGGCCACACTGGTACGCTTGATCCCCTTGCCGAAGGCGTTCTTGTAATGCTTATAGGAAGCGCGGCAAAAGCCGCAGAATATCTGTCCACCGATAAAAAGGCTTATGTGGCAACTCTAAGGCTCGGCTTGACTACCGACACCGAGGATATAACGGGGGCAACGCTTTCTGAATGTAAAGATATTCCGAGTGAGCAAGCGCTTCAAGGCATACTTCCCCAATTCACAGGAAACATCAAGCAAATACCGCCAATGTACAGCGCGCTCAAAGTCAATGGACAAAAGCTCTGCGATCTGGCGAGAAAAGGCAAAATAGTCGAGCGCGAGGCGAGAGACATAACCATTCATTCCCTTTCCGCTGAGCCAACGAATAGGCCAAGCGATTATACCCTGACAGTTGAATGCTCGTCAGGAACATATATACGAACGCTCTGCGCCGACATTGGCGCGGCTCTTTGTTGCGGAGGCGTCATGGCATCACTCAAAAGAACAGCCGCAGGCGATTTTTCCATAGATAAATCCGCAACCCTCGAACAGCTTGAACAAATGACCGAGCAGGAACGCATATCATTGCTTCTGCCCGTGCCATCTCTTTTTGCCGAGCTTGAAGCCGTAAAGCTTTCCGATTTTTATTATAGACTTTCCACAAACGGCTGTGAGATCTACCAAAAGAAGATAGGAACTCGCCTACCCCTTGGAACACGCGTACGCCTCTACTCTCCAAACGGAGATTTTTTTGCCCTCGGCGAGGTGCGCGAATACGAGAACGGTACAGCAATAAAGAACATCAAAAATTTCTGAAACGAACAAATCACTAAAAAGCTCAACTAACCTTTTTGGCTTTTAATAGAACTTTAAATGCCTTTTTATACCAAATCAGCCAAAAAGCAATCGAAAATCCAAGAATCAAAGCAATTTGTGCTAGAACGCGACCATCAAATATAGTATAATAAAAGCATAATATAGAGAAACATATTTTTTATGAAAGGAAGCAAAAACACATGGCCAAAAAGATCATTTCCCTCGTTCTTGCTTGTCTCATGCTGAGCTTGACATTGCTCGGATGTAAAACAACCGAGGAAAACGAGGAACCCGCAACCGAAGTATTTATAAGCGCCGAAGAGATAGCAAATTATACGCTTATACGCCCGGAGAACGCCGATAGCGACTCAGTTTCTGCGGCAACGAAGCTACTTGTTGAATTAAAGCAGCGCTTTGGCAATAAAATAACTCTTTCAACCGACTACGCAAAGACTGAAGCTGATATTCCCACAGACACAAAGGAGATACTCATTGGCGGAACCAACCGCGCAGAATCTATTGGAGTCCGTTACCTCGACTATGAGATAGCGTATAGAAACAATCGCGTTGTTATAAACGGCGGAAACGCAAAAATGCTTGATGACGCAGTTACATATTTTATAACCAACTGCGTTTCCGATGAAGGCATCACCGTTCCCGTAGAATACGCAACAACAAATGTCTATCCAATGGAAAATCTGACCGCAAATGGTGAACTTCTCAAAAACTTCTCCGTAAAAGAAATACAAGGAAGTGTCGACGACACACTTAGAGCGTTTCTCGGCGAGCGAGTAGGAATATACTCAAAATCCCGCACAGGAAACGAGATAATTCTCAAAACCGACAGCAAGTACGGCATTACCGAGATAGACATCTACATGGACGGAAATAACCTCATAATCGCAAACTCCTCACATATCGGAGATGCATCGTTGGCTGTTGAATACTTTATGGAGCAGTTGAAATCCGTCAATAGCGACAGCGTTACGCTTGTAGGAAATATAAGCATGATAATTGACGGCTACAAGGCGGCAACAAGCGCAGAGGTAGCAGCGCTCCGCGCGCAAACTGATGCAAAAATAGAAAGCATTCGCAATACACCAAATATGACCATACCCGCGGAAGCTACCGTTTATTATGTATCCAACAATGGAAATGACAGAGCAAACGGACTGACACCCGAAACAGCATGGGCAACACTCGAAAAAGTCAACTATTCAGGCCTTCCCAGCGGAAGCTATGTATGCTTTGAGCGCGGTGGAATTTGGAGAGGAACAATCAAAGCTCAGACAGGAGTGACCTACACAGCGTACGGAACGGGAGATAAGCCCGCCCTTTACGGCTCTCTTGAAAACGGAGCAGACCCCACAAAATGGAAAAAGGCTAAGGGAACCGAAAACATATGGTACTATGAGGGATCTCAAGAATGGGCCGATGTAGGAACTCTCGTATTCAACGAAGGAGAGGCAGGTTGCGCTATTAAAGCTATCCGCGAGTGGAGAAACGACGGCAATATTTACAACTGGACAACAGGACATATATTTGACAACACATACAAGGATCTTAACACCGACCTTCACTTCTACCACGACAGAGAAAGTATATCTTCACCTAAATATTTATATCTATATAGCGAAGAAAATCCCGGCAACCGCTTTGAGTCCATAGAATTCAATGTAGGAAAAAGTCTTATAGGTGTTGACAGCGATGTAAACGGTGTTACCATTGATAACCTTTGCATTAAATACACTGGCGCTCACGGCGTTGGCGCAGGAACGGTCAAAGGACTTACCGTACAGAACTGTGAGTTTGGCTGGATAGGCGGCTCTAATCAGGGAATAATCCAGGAACGCAATTTTGAAACAAGATTCGGAAATGCCGTTGAGATATACGGGGGATGTGAGGATTATACCGTTCAGAACAACTACATCTACCAAGTATATGACTCGGGAATAACTCACCAGTGGAGTAATGTAACACAGGCAGAAAAGGATTCAGGAGAAAAACGCGTCTTTAATCACACAAATGTATCTTACCTTCATAATGTACTTGATTATTGCGGCTTCCCGATCGAATATTTCGTAAGCGTTGTTCCCGAAGGCAACGAAAGCACCATGACAAACCTTCTTATGGAAGGCAACCATATGTGGTATTCGGGATACGGATTTTCCGAGCAAAGACCTCCCGCAGACCGCACATGGGGCGCAAGCATCAAGGGACACGCAGGCGAGCCCTCAAACAGAGCAAACGGCTATGTTATCAAGGATAACATTTTCGCATACAGAAAGGATAGATTTGTTTCAATAATATCCTCTCTCACCAATCCAGACGGAAGCGACAGTATGCCCACGCTTATCAACAATATATTTGTTGAGGAATATGGCGTTAAATTTGGACGCATAAAGCAGGCAGACGAGGGAACTGAATACCGCGAGGATGTTATGTACGACTTTAATGTTCTGGCGTATATCGAGGAACG
>JAGCJD010000273.1 GCA_017648425.1 Clostridia bacterium
AAGCCAACCATATGAAGATGCGTGAGAGCCATTACAACAAAATCGAAATCGTCGAAACGCTCCTTGGGGATTCCGAGTCGGAGGTCTTTATCCATATCCGCCTCGCATCCGAAGAGAAAATCAATTCCTTCACATTGTGGGAGCGGCTTTGATCTTGATATCCATTCAAAATTTTGTATCTGATAAAATCCGCTTGCGCCCGAAACCGAAGCGTCCCAGAAATGATCGGTCAAAGCGACGGTTTTAAGTCGGTTTTCTTTGGCGTATTCCAAAATAGCCTCGGGCGTTTGCGCTTCGTCCTTTGAGCACAGCGAGATATACGAATGTATGTGAAGATCGTTATCGAATATATATCGCATTGCTCGGGACTCCTTTTTTACGTTTTATTTCTGATTAGTCTACGAATTCACGAACACAGCGTTCGTATGCGGCAACGGGATCCTCTGCGGCGGTGATAGGTCTTCCGACAACGATATAGTCGGAGCCGATAAGCTTGGCCTGCTCGGGAGTCATAACACGCTTCTGGTCGCCGATTTCGCCGTCTGCAAAGCGAACACCGGGGGTTACTGTAATAAAGCTTTCACCGCAACGGTCGTGAACCTTGCCTGCTTCAAGAGGCGAGCAAACAACGCCGTCGAGACCTGCTTTTTTAGCATTTTCCGCATAGTGCATTACGACCTCGTCAATAGGCTTGTCTATAAGAAGATCCTGCTTCATTCTTTCCTCACTGGTAGAGGTAAGCTGTGTTACTGCTATAAGCAGAGGGCGTGTTCCGTCAGGACGAGTAAGTCCTTCAAGCGCCGCCTCCATCATGGCAATCGTTCCTCCTGCATGGAGATTGGTCATGTCAACATCAAGTCCAGAAAGAACAGACATTGACTTTTTTTACAGTATTGGGAATATCGTGTAATTTAAGGTCAAGGAATATCTTGTGTCCTCTCTTTTTTATTTCTTTGACTATTTCAGGTCCCTCTGCATAGAAAAGCTCCATTCCTATCTTTACATAAGGCTTTCTCTCTGTAAACTTATCCAGAAAGTTCATTACCTCCTGCTTACTGTTAAAATCACACGCAATAATTACATCCTTTCCCATTAGTGGGCACCTCCTATTATATCATTTAAATTATTTATTTTATATTTTTCCATAACTCGTGGCAGATCATTTATTATATCTCTGCAAATAAACGGATCAACAAGATTCGCGCTGCCTATTTCCACAGCGGTCGCGCCCGCAAGCATCATTTCAATAACATCCTCCGCGGACGACACTCCACCCATACCGATAATCGGTATTTTTACAGCATTATAAACCTGATACACCATTCTAAGTGCCACGGGCATTATAGCAGGGCCTGAAAAGCCTCCCATTTTGTTTGCTATTACAGGCTTTTTAGTTTTAAGGTCAATACGCATACCGAGCATGGTGTTGATCATACTAATAGCGTCCGCCCCCTCATTCTCGCAAGCCTTTGCTATCGAAACTATGTCGGTAACATTGGGAGAAAGCTTTATTATAACCGGCTTAGTAGTTACAGCCTTAACCGCCCTTACAACAGAAGCCGCGCCCTCAGGAGTAACACCAAAGCTCATTCCTCCGCCGTGAACATTGGGACAAGAAACATTGATTTCAAGCCAACCCACCTGCTCCTCCTTATCAAGGATACGGGATACTTCCGTGTATTCCTCAATGGAAAAGCCACAAATGTTTGCCATAACAGGCTTATGGAAAAAGCTCTTCATTTGGGGCAATTCCTTTTCTACAACTGCCTTAACGCCAGGATTTTGAAGTCCTACCGCATTTATCATTCCTGCCGTACATTCTGCTATTCTCGGAGTGGGATTTCCAAAGCGTGATTCAAGAGTAGTACCCTTGAACGAAAATGTTCCAAGGCAATTTATGTCGTAAAGCTCGGAGAATTCCTTACCGTATCCGAATGTACCGCTTGCGGGTATCAGCGGATTATCAAGCTTTATTCCGCACAGCGTAACACTTGTATTTACCATATTATCTCCTCCTTTACAAACACTGGGCCATCCTTACATATTCTCTTATTGCCAAGCATAGTCTTGCAGCTGCATCCCATACACGCACCAAAGCCACAGCCCATTCTTTCTTCAAGGCTATACTGTCCGCTCGTATGAGTAGCAGCGGAGAGCGCTTTAAGCATTGGGAAAGGTCCGCACGAGTAAACATATGTATATTCGATGTCAAGCGCGTTAGTAACAAAGCCTTTAACTCCGTATGAGCCGTCAACAGTGGTAATTATAACCTTATCAGCAATAGCTTTAAATTCATCTTCGTAAAACACTTCGTTTGCTGTATTAAATCCAAGAATAACGGTAACCTTTTTTCCTTGCGCCTTTAAAAGTTTGCAAAGCTTATACAAAGGAGGAACACCAACGCCTCCACCCACAAGAACAGGAGCGTCACCCGAGAGTGAAAGCTCGTATCCGTTTCCAAGTCCTACAAGAATATTCAGTTTCTCACCAGCGCTCATTTTCGTCATTTTTTCTGTTCCGACACCAACCGACTTGTATATTATAGTGAGGGTATTTTCGTCGTAATCACAAATTGAAATCGGTCTGCGCAGATATTGAGAATCCAGCTTGATATTTACAAACTGTCCTGAGCCCGTAATTGCAGATGTGTCTCCCGACATTACCATTTTATATACATTTTCTGTAAGAGCAATATTCTGCTCAATAGTAAAGATTACTTCTTTCATTTTTCCTCCCTGACATACACTGCCTTACCCTCATAAACGGTAAGCAGACATTTTCCATACACCTTTTTTCCCTCAAACGGACTGCTCTTTCCCTTAGAGAGAAAATCCTCAGTCTTTATTTCGTACTCGTTATCGCAATCAAACACGGTAAAACCAACATCACTTCCAATCGAAAATCTCTTTCTCGGATTTTCCGACATCAGCTCTACAAGCTTTTCCATGCTTATTATATTCTTTTTTACAAGCTCGGTATAAAGCACTGCAAATGCTATTTCCAATCCTACCACACCCATAAGGCTCTTTTCAAGTCCGCGGGACTTTTCCTCAGCAGAATGGGGCGCGTGGTCAGTTGCTATCATGTCTATAGTTCCGTCAAGTATACCCACGACAAGCGCTTGTCTGTCAATGTCCGAGCGTATGGGCGGGTTCATTTTAAAGCGTCCGTTCTCCATAAGCTGCATATCGTTCATTACAAGGTAATGAGGTCCTGTTTCGCAGGTTATATCAACGCCGTTTCTTTTAGCTTCTCTTATAACATCAACAGTTTCCTTGGCGGAAATATGGCACACATGATACGGACATTCGGTCTTTTTTACAAGCTCTATATCCCTTTGAACAGGTAGCCATTCGCTTTTTGAGCATATTCCTCTGTGTCCGTGTAGCCTTGCATACTCTCCATCATGGATGTATCCGCCGTTCAATAGAGAATTTTCCTCGCAGTGCGCGGAAATAAGCTTTCCTGTTTTCTTTATTCTCTCCATGGCAGAAAGCATCATTTGCTCCGACTGCACGCCTTTTCCGTCATCGGAAAATCCAACTACATACTCCGAAATATCCTCTATATCCGAAAGTTCTTCACCCTGCTCTCCCTTAGTTATAGTTCCAAATGGTAACACAGCGATATTTGCCTTTTGCTTTATTGCATCAAGCTGCACGCTGAGATTTTTCATACTATCGGGAGTGGGGGAAAGATTTGGCATGGTACAGACCGCCGTATATCCACCATGTGCCGCCGCCATGCAACCGCTTTCAATATCCTCTTTATATAAATAACCCGGCTCACGAAAATGCACATGCACATCGCAAAAACCGGGTAAAATATAACAGTTATTAAAAATACGAAAAGTAGCAATATCGGTATCATTGATACCGTTTTCAAAAATATTAAAGCTATTGCCGTCATAAATTGCATCAGCGGAGATAAATACGCCGTTTTTATAAAAATTGGCGTTTTTAAAATACATTTTCATACTCTACCTCCGTCATTATCTATATCCTGAATATTATATCACAAAAAGCACTTCAAGTCAAGAATGTTTTGGAAATATTCTTCTCAAAATTCTCGCAATCTTCCACTTAGCTTTTCTTAAAAAGAACCCAAATCTTCTTATGGGCATTTTTGTCCACAAAAAAACATAAACGGAATACCAAAAGCTATCACACTTAATATGCTTTTCTTTTCTGTAAATATCAGACACATATGCTATTATCTGTTCTTTTTCAATTCCCTTTTCAAGAACGGTTTGATTATCACCGCACATTACGAATGTACCGTCCTTGCAAATGCGCATAACTCTATGTAGCACAAACTGTCCGTTTTTTCTACGATAAAAGGCTATATCGTGCTTATTTGCGCCGTCCTGAAAATTTCTTTTAATAACTACCGAAT
>JAGCJD010000274.1 GCA_017648425.1 Clostridia bacterium
GCGGTTTAATTTCCGTAAGTTTCCCCGTGAAGATATCTTTCGGGGTAAGAGGTGTGAAAAAGGACAGAGAATTTAGATTTCTCTGTCCTTTTTTCAATTGTAGCAATTATTGGATTCTTCTTTGCGGATATGCTTGGCTCAGAGAATTCTCTAATAAATTCGTTGTTCACCACAAAGGCGGCGTGGTATGCGCTTATTCTCCTACTCGTCATTCGAGCCGTAGGAATGATATTCTGTAATATCCGAGGGCGACATTATCACTGTGAGATATGGTTACATATGATCCTGCCGCAACGCTGAAGAAGCTGAACGATCTGGTAGGTGAGCAATCCGAGGAGATCACCAAAATTATGAACCCTTGACAAAGCATATCCGAGTTTTGCTTTTATAGTGGGTAAATGCTTTTTTGTCAGTGGTGTTGTTATTGACAAAAATCGCAAAGTATGATACAATATGTCTGCAATAAAAAATATTAAGGAGAATTTGATATGTCCGCAATTTGGGATCTTTTAAAGCAATTTCCCGTAAAAGAAGCAATTAAAACAGTTTGTTTGATTGCGGCTTGTTTGATCGTAATAAAGTTTATTTTATTCTTTTTTGATAAGGCTTTGAGAAAAACAAAGCTGGGCGCGCTTGCCTGCAAGGTGTTGCGCAATATTGTAAAGGCGTTCCTTTTGGTAATCTCTGTTATTATTGTATTGAGTAGTTGGGGTATTTCCGTTACCTCGCTGATAGCTATGCTTTCTGTCGTGGGTGTTGCCTTTTCCTTGGCGATACAGGATTTTCTTGGCAACGTTTTCGGAGGAATACAGATAATCTCCAATCACCCCTTTAAGGTCGGCGACTATGTTGAAGCCGGCGGCGAGGCAGGAACCGTGTGTGAGGTGGGACTGTTTTATACTAAGCTGAACACGCCCGACAAAAAGCTCGTTCAAATACCGAACAGCAAGATCGCAAATGAAAGCATTATAAATTATTCCGAGGCAGAGAACAGAAGGATCGAATTTTTAGTCAGCGTTTCCTATGACACTGATGTAGAAAAGGTAAAGTCTGTGCTGCTCGGCCTTTTGACGGAGCACCCCTTAGTGCTTGCCGAGGAGGGAATGATGCCTGTTGCCCATGTTAAGGAATTTAAGGACAACGATATTTGTTATGTTGCTCGCGCCTGGTCTAAAAATAGTGATTATTGGACAGTATATTTTGACATTATGGACGCGATAAAGCCGACATTCGACAAGAACGATATTCAATTCAGCTATCCTCACATGAATGTTCATATGATAGCGAAATAATACGCGAGTATATTCTTTTGGTGTTTTACCATGTATAGGAGAGATATGACTAACAAGCAGAATTTACATGTTCACACGACATATGCAGATGGGCGAGATAAGCCTGAGGAAATTATTATTGAGGCGATTTCAAGAGGATTTACTTCAATAGGCTTTTCGGAGCATACTTACATGCCGTTTTCAACCTATCCTTATCAGATGACTGTTGAGCAAATGGCAGACTACAAAAATGAAATATCTGAGTTAAAGTCAAGGTACAAGGGCAAGATAGATATTTTCTGCGGATTGGAATTTGAAAGCTTTTCCGATGTGCCGACAGACGGATTTGATTACCTTATAGGCTCTGTTCATTATCTTGATTGCGAGGGCAGAGTTTTGGGCTTTGACCGAGGTTTGCAGGAAACTGTTGATTATATTAACGACAATTTCGGTGGTGACGGGCTTGCCTTTGCAAAAAAATATTTTGAAACAATGGCTCGCTTGCCCGAGCGGAGACGCTTTGATATTATCGGCCACTTTGACCTTTTAGTAAAGAACAACGAAAAAGGGGCGTTTATAGATGTTTCCTCAAAAAAATATCTTGACATGGGTTATGAGGCTATTCATGCGCTGAAAGGAAAAATTCCGTTCTTTGAGGTAAATACGGGAGCTATCTCTCGCGGTTACACGAGCGCGCCTTATCCGCAGATGGAGTTTTTGAAGGAATTTAAGCGCGCGGGCTTTGGCGTTCTTATCACCTCGGACTGTCATGACAAGAACTATTTAGATTGCTTTTACGATGAGGCGAGAGAGCTTATTGCCGAGGCAGGATTTGCTTCAAAATGGATACTGACCGACAAGGGATTTGAGGAGGTTGCTTTATGAGCGCGATAACCGTGGTCATTCTCATATTTTCTTTGGTCGGCGCGGTCGATTTTATAATAGGAAACAAGATAGGTGTCGGCAAGGAGTTTGAAAGGGCGTTCTCTCTGTTTTGCCCTATGGCGCTGACTATGATAGGAATGATAGTGATAGCGCCTGCCTTGGGGGCGTGGCTTACTCCTATGTTCAACGGATTTTACGAGATATTTAAAATAGATCCCTCGATAATTCCCGCATCGCTGTTTGCAAACGATATGGGTGGAATGCAGCTTGCGCAGGCTGTTTCAAAAAGCGAGAGCATTGGTAACTTCAATGCGTTTGTCGTGTCCTCCATGATGGGCTGTGTTATATCCTTTACCATTCCGTTTGCTCTTGGAATTATTAAAAAGGAGCAGCACAAGGAGCTTTTCTTTGGTTTGCTTTGCGGTATCGTAACTATACCGATAGGCTGCTTTGTTGCGGGACTTTTGTGTGGTATCTCACCGCTTGCTCTTGTTCTTGATCTTCTTCCGCTTATTATTATTTCTATAATTGTGGTGGTGGGGCTGTTGTTCGTTCCCGGCATTTGCATCAAGTGCTTTTCGGCGTTTGGAGTGTTTATGAAGACATTGGCGATAATCGGTCTGTCCTGCTCTATATTTACATTCCTTACAAAGATAAAAATAAGCGAGCATTTTGATACATTTGAGAATGGCGCGTACATATGTGCCAATGCCTGTGTGACGCTTTCGGGCGCGTTGCCTGCGATGTTTTTGATCTCAAAGCTGTTGAACAAGCCATTGAGCAGGCTTGGCTCAAAAATCGGTATCAACGGTACATCGACTGTGGCTTTGCTTGGAAACATGGTCACTAACGCGACAACGATAGGCTTGATGGAAAGAATGGACAAAAAGGGCACTGTTCTCAATTCAGCGTTTGCGGTGTCTGCTGCCTTTACATTTGGCGGTCATCTTGCCTTTACAATGGCCTTTGACGAGGCGTATGTTTTGCCTATGATAGTGGGAAAGCTGATCTCGGGAGCATTTGCGTTGCTTCTTGCGGTTCTCATATACAAGGAAAAGCCAGCATCTGACGAGCCTGCTTTGATAGAAAATCAATGACATTGTCCCCCTGCTTTTGCGGGGGGATATTTGCATATTTTTGCTTTTATATTGACAGAGTGGCGTTTGTGTATTACAATAATATTGTTGCTTTGCTGTTTTGGAGGCGGATATGGAAATAACAGAAGATTTTTTTGAGATGAGGGACGGAGTGAGGCTATACTCAAGATGTGTACTGCCTTATGAGAATGGGAAATTTCC
>JAGCJD010000275.1 GCA_017648425.1 Clostridia bacterium
TGACGAAGCGTTACGGGAATTCTCTTTTCTTGAAGAACTCTCAAAAAATCCAGCACGCAATCAAGAGAGCAGCCAACGAATTTTTTATATTTTTCGTTTGTGGTGTATTTGATGTCCAAAAGCACTCTGTCGGTGTTGTCAAGCAAGTCGAGGACCTGCTTGTTCAGTATGCTTCCCGAGGTGTCAAGACAGGTGTTTATGCCCTGCTCGCGGCAGAGAGAAAATATTTCTCCTACAAATTCCGGCTGCATAAGAGGCTCGCCTCCCGATACGGTTATTCCGCCTTTTTCTCCGAAATACTCCTTATATCTTACAGCCTTTCGGACTATTTCCTCTGCGGATATTTGCTGTCCGCCGCTTGCATCCCATGTATCGGGGTTATGGCAGCAGCCGCAGCGCAGGTTACAGCCTTGTGTGAACACAACAAAGCGGACGCCCTCTCCGTCAAGAGCGCCAAGACTTTGTATTGAGTGAATAGAGCCTATTACCTGCTTTTTCATACGGTTTCGTGGAAGGTACGGCTTATTACTTCTCTTTGCTGTTCGCGGGAGAGCTTATTGAAGTTTACAGCGTATCCCGACACGCGAATGGTGAGGTTGGGATATGCGTCCGGATCTTCATACGCTTTCATAAGAGTTTCTCTGTTGAGAACATTTACATTGATGTGGTGAGCTTTTTTTGCAAAGTAGCCGTCAAGTATGGAAACGAGATTGGTTATTCTTTGTTCCTCGGTTCTTCCCAAAGCTTCGGGAGTTATTGAGAATGTATTGGAAATTCCGTCCTGACAGTCGTCATAGCTTATTTTTGCTACTGAATTCAAGGACGCCAGAGCGCCGTTCTCCTCGCGGTTGTGCATGGGGTTAGCGCCGGGAGCAAATGGGGCGGACGCCTTTCTGCCGTCAGGCGTAGCGCCTGTGTTTTTGCCGTACATTACATTTGAGGTTATGGTGAGCACCGAAAGCGTGTGTATTGCGTTTCTGTAAGTGGGTGTCTTGCGGAGCTCTGTGATCATTATATGCGTCATATCTTTTGCAATAAGATCAACGCGGTCGTCATCGTTTCCAAACTTGGGAAAATCTCCCGCAGTTTCAAAATCAACTATAAAGCCATCCTGGTCCTTGATAGGTCTTACAGATGCATATTTTATTGCGCTGAGCGAATCGGCAACGACCGAAAGTCCTGCAATTCCAAACGCCATAAGCCTTTCGACCTCTGTGTCGTGCAGAGCCATTTGTATCTTCTCGTACGCATATTTATCGTGCATAAAGTGAATGATATTCATGGTGTTGACATAGAGTTTTGACAGCCATTCTATATAGATGCGGTATCTTTCCATTACGGCGTCAAAGTCAAGCTTTTCGGCGTCCATTACGGGCATTTGAGGTCCTATGTGTATTCCGCTTGTTGTGTCGTATCCGCCGTTTATGGCTATGAGCAAAAGCTTTGCGAGATTGCAACGAGCGCCAAAGAACTGCATTTGCTTGCCGATAGTCATGGCGGATACGCAGCAGGCTATGGCATAGTCATCACCGTATATGGGCCGCATGATGTCATCGTTTTCGTACTGAA
>JAGCJD010000276.1 GCA_017648425.1 Clostridia bacterium
ATTTTTCGCATACGGCATCAAGCACCTTTATTGCCTGATCCACTATTTCAGGACCTATTCCGTCACCCTTGAGAACAACGATATTCTTTACCATGATATATTCCAAACCTTCCTTATTTTTTGCCAATGGAATTCATAAGTCCGTCAGCCTTGATTATTTCCTTTACGAATTCGGGAAAGGGCTCTGCCTTATATTCCTCGTTCCTAGTTATGTTTTTAATAACACCCGTATCAAAGTCTATCTCAACGCTGTCGCCGCTTTGTATCCTTTCGCTTGCCTCGGGGCATTCAAGAATAGCAAGACCTATATTAATTGCGTTTCTGAAAAATATTCTCGCAAATGTCTTAGCAATAACGCAGGAAATTCCCGAGTTCTTAATTGCTATCGGAGCATGCTCTCTTGATGAGCCACAACCAAAATTTGCTCCGCCGACCATTATATCTCCCGCTGACACCTTTTTGGTGAAATCCTTATCAATATCCTCCATGCAGTGGGAAGCAAGCTCCTTATGGTCTGCTGTGTTCAAATATCTTGCGGGAATTATAACATCTGTATCTACATTATCACCGTATTTATGTACATATCCTTTTGCGTTCATGATAACCCTCCTTATTTAAGATCTCTGGGATCGCATATCTTACCCATTACCGCGCTTGATGCGGCAACCTCGGGGCTTGCAAGATATATCTTGGAGGTAATGTGTCCCATTCTTCCTACAAAGTTTCTGTTTGTGGTAGCCACAGCGACCTCGTCCTCTGCCAAAATTCCCATATATCCGCCAAGACACGGACCGCAGGTGGGCGTTGACACAACGCAGCCCGCATCAATGAATGTATCTATATATCCAAGTCTTATGCTTTCCTTATATATCGTCTGAGTTGCGGGAATTATTATACATCTTACTCCCTTTGCAACATGTCTGCCCTTGAATATCTCAGCCGCCGCTTTCATATCGGAAATTCTTCCGTTAGTGCAAGAACCGATAACTACCTGGTCGGGTATTATATCCGAAAGCTCGCGAGCGTTCTTGGTATTCTCAGGAAGATGAGGGCACGCTACGGTAGGCTCTATTGCGCCAAGGTCGATAACATATGTTTCATCGTACTCTGCGTCATCGTCTGCCTTATAAACGGAAAATTCTCTGCTTACACGGCCTTTTACATATTCGAGAGTAACATCGTCTACCTCGAAAATTCCGTTCTTTGCCCCAGCCTCAATAGCCATATTAGCCATACAAAGTCTGTCGTCTATGGAAAGCGAACTAAGTCCCTCACCTGTAAATTCCATTGAGCGATAAAGAGCTCCGTCAACACCTATCTTGCCGATTATGTAAAGTATTACATCCTTTCCAGAAACAAAGGGGCGAAGCTTTCCTACAAGCTCAAACTTAATAGCGGAGGGCACCTTGAACCATGCTTCTCCTGTTGCCATTCCCGCAGCCATATCCGTACTTCCCACACCTGTGGAAAATGCTCCCAATGCACCGTAAGTGCAGGTATGAGAGTCAGCACCGATAACAAGCTCACCCGGAGCAACAAGTCCTTTTTCGGGAAGAAGCGCGTGCTCTATACCCATATCTCCAACATCGTAATAATTGGATATATTGAAGGACTTTGCAAACATACGGCACTGCTTACACTGCTGCGCTGCCTTTATATCCTTGTTAGGAACGAAGTGGTCCATGACAAGCGCTATCTTGTCCTTGTCAAAAACCTTTACAAACCCGTTTTTATTGAACTCGTTTATCGCAACGGGGGTGGTTATGTCGTTACCAAGCACTATATCAAGCTTGGAGTTTATCAGTTGTCATGCTACTACCTAGTCAAGCCCTGCCTGCGCGGCAAGGATCTTTTGTGTAATG
>JAGCJD010000277.1 GCA_017648425.1 Clostridia bacterium
ATTCCTCGTGCTCCTCCTCGGGATGTTCGTCAGGCAATGCTACGCATATGCTTGAAAATATATTTTTATTCGCACGAATCTCAACTTTTGCGCTTATGGTAACTATCAGCACAAAAGCAGCGTAAAGCGCAAGAGCTATATAGACCATATCAAACGATGATTGCGAAAGCTTTACTTGATAATACAGAAAATTCTTATAAAACAACGGCATAATCATAGGAATGAAAAATATGGGAAGTGTCAACGCGCTATACAGACACAGTGCTATTCTGTTAGGAACGAGAGTAATAAAAATTATATGCGCCCTATTCTCCTGGCAATTGTTTGCAAAATATCTCATAGCAACTGTAATACAATACAAGGAAAATACAGCGCCAAGAAAAAACATCAGCGAAAATGCTATTATTATGGTGATAAGTACACTTGCGAATTCTATTGTAATATCATATTTTGTTCCGCTTCCAAAAAGATATTCTCTAACCGTTTTCCACGAATTCCTCAAAAGATCCCACAATGAAACGGATTGCTTTGCGCCCTCATTAGCCGTAACATATGAATATGACGGTATGAACATAAGCACCACCATGACAGCTACCATGACTAGGGGAAATATATATCTAAAATATATAAACGCTTTATCAGTATTATTTTTCATGTTATTTTTACCTATATATATTATTTTTGCATATTATTTAAGCCAAACGAGAACGGCAGCAGCTCACTAAGCGATGTTTTTGTCCCATCGGAGAATATCACTTCAAGACGCTCGTCACAAAATTCAGACAGCACTTGTCTGCAAACTCCGCACGGGTAACATTTATTTAACGAGGAACTTCCCTTTTTTCCACCCGCCACGGCTATTGCGCAAAACTCACGCTTACCATCCGCTATCGCAGAAAATATTGCAACTCGTTCCGCGCAACAGGTAGGGGTAAATGATGCGTTTTCTATATTGCACCCCATGTAAATACTTCCGTCACTGCAAAGAAGCGCAGCGCCCACTGTAAAATCAGAATACACCGCATATGAATTACTCCTTGCCTGCTCTGCAAGCGCTATAAGCTTATCATGATCCATTTTATTTCTCCAAAATCATATCATTGATGTTCCATCACATTTAAAATCTATACCAAGAGCCTTAGCAACGGTAGCTCCTATATCAGCGAATGTCGTTCTTGTTCCCATGTTTTTCGCAGAAACACCTTGACCGTAAATTATACACGGTGTATATTCTCTGGTGTGGTCGGTAGTTTTTTCAAAGCTGGGATCGCAACCATGATCGGCTGTTATTATAAGCATATCCGTCTGTCCTAGCGTTTTTAGAAATCCTCCAAGCCACTCATCAAACTCGTTGAGCCCCTCGGCATAAGCAACAGCATCTCTCCTGTGCCCCCACATCATATCAAAATCCACCAAATTAACAAAGCACAGCCCACGAAAATCTGTATTGGCGAGCTTTGAACATATTTCCATACCCTCACGGTTTGAATGCGTATGAAATCCCTGCATAAATCCTCGCCCTGCAAAAATATCTTCTATCTTTCCTACGGAAATACAGTCCAATCTGTTTTTTTTAACGATATCGGGCAAAAGATTTTCAGGAGGCGCTAACGAAAAATCTCGTCTGTCAGCGGTGCGTCTGTATTCTCCGCTTACTCCCTCAAATGGTCTTGCTATTATCCTGCCAACACCAAACCTTTCTCCCTGCATTATTTTTCTGGCCTGCTCACACCAAAAATACAACTGCTCAATCGGAACTATATCTGTATGCGCGGCTATTTGAAGTACGCTGTCCGCAGAGGTATATATTATAGGCTTACCGCTAGTCACATGCTCATCACCGTAATCGCAAAGCACCTTTGTTCCCGAATAAGGCTTATTACAAATGACCTCTCTATCAAAAGCATCTTCAAGACTTTTAATGACTTCAAATGGAAATCCCTCAGGAAATGTCGGTAATGGATTGACAGACACATGACCTGCAATTTCCCAATGACCTATGGTCGTATCCTTACCCGCCGATGCCTCGGTCATTCTCGCAATACGCGCCCTTGGAAAATCTGTATTTCCAAGAAAAGACAAGCCCTCGATATTTCCAAGTCCAAGAGAAATAAGATTTGGAATGTTCAGTCTTTGCGTTTTCCATACTCCCAAAAGTGTATTTGCGCCAACATCACCAAAATCAGCGGCATCGGGGGAATATCCCGCTCCGACACTATCGAGAACTATTAAAAAAACTCTGTCTATGCTTTTCATTGTTTTTTATCAGCTTGAAGCTCAGCTGCAACATCAAGAGCAAGCTTCATCATTTTGGTAAATCCCTTTTCTCTCTCCTCGGAGCTCGTTGATTCGCCTGTAACCAAGGAGTCTGACACTGTACACATCGAAAGCGCTTTTTTTCCGCTCCTTGCCGCATTCATATACAGCGCCGCCGCTTCCATTTCTACTGCAAGCACACCCATTTTTGCATATCTCATGCCTACTCCGCTTTCATCGTAAAAGGTATCCGAGGAAAACAAATTGCCCACATGAAAATTCATTTTCCTTTCCCTCGCCAATTTAACTGCAAGTTCCAAGATTTCAAAGTCACACAATGGAGCAAAGCTTCCTCCAAGATCATATTGTGAGGCGTAAGAGGAATTCGTGCACGCGCCCATGCCAAGTACAAGGTCATGAACCCTTACCTGTTCTTGAAGCGCTCCCGCAGAGCCTATTCTTATTATACAATCAACATCGTAAAAATTATAAAGCTCATAGCTGTATATTCCTATTGAGGGCATACCCATTCCGCTTGCCATTACAGACACGCGAGTATTATTCCACTCGCCCGTATATCCTTGAACACCTCTTACATTGTTAAAAAGTCTTGCGTTTTCAAGGAAATTTTCAGCAACGAATTTAGAGCGCAGAGGATCTCCCGGCATAAGCACGACCTTAGCGATATCCTCCTTTGCCGCCTTTATATGAGGCGTTGGTATCTTATCACTCATGTTTTATTCTCCCAAAAGCTTTATTTTAAGCCTCGTCCCTCCATATAGTATGATGCCTCCATATCGGCAACGCAAAGCGCAAATGCAAGAGGAAACATTTCAAGCGCCTTTCCTATCTGATTTGCGTCCTCAGGACCTGAAAAGCCCATGTGGTATCTTATTGCAAATGCCTCATCACGGGTAAGCTTGATAAAAGACGATGCTATGTAAACGGATTTTTCTCCGTGACCGTATGGCAAGGTATCCTCAATGGTATAGTACGGAACGCTTTCCCATACTCCGTCCTTTTTGACATTTCTCATTTCTGTTTTATAAAAATTCGTCTTGCAGAGGTCATGAAGCAGCGCGACTATCGCAAGGCTCTCCTCACTATAAACGAACCCATACTTTTCACGGAAGCGCGGACGCTTTGCAAAATCGCAAAGGCACTCGTATACATTAAGGCTATGTTCAAGCAATCCGCCCTCATATGCGCCATGAAATCTTGTTGACGCGGGGGCTGTAAAGAAATCCGTCTTGCCGTCTATATACTCAAGCAGCTTGTCAGCGCCCTCTCGTGTTATACACGCCCTATATATCTCAATAAACTTTTCTCTGTTAGTCATTTTTCCATTCCTTCCTTAAAAAATATACATAATAATTGTACCATATTTTATTCTATAAATCAACCGAATTAAGGGAGTTTAAAAAAAATTAAAATTTTAATTGTCTATATAATTATTAAATATGTAAATTTACAAAAAGATGTTGAATTATGTCCGCATATATGTTATACTGTTTGGGTACACTTTTGAAAGGATCGAAAAATTTATGACCATTAAGGTTTTTATAAAAAAGCTGTTATGTAGCTCGTGCTGTTATTTTACATTATGCATTTTTGCTTACATGATTATTACAGCAATAGTTACGGTTGATAACAGCACTCTGCTTTTAGAGGCGGGACGCACATTCTTATTTTATATCTTTTCGTTGCTGATAGCGCTTGCAAATACTCTGCTAAAACTTGAAAGACCAAGCGCAAAACTTCGTGTTTTTATCCACTATGTGCTGACGGCGTTTGCCTTCTATGTTTGTCTTATGCTTCCTCTCTCAATGAGAGCGTCAAGTGTTTTGGTAGGACTTGTAATATATACCATAGTTTACTTTATAATTCTTGGATTAGGTACCTTGTTCAGGGCTAAATACCGTTCAAACACAGAAAAAGCGCAGAAATACGAAAAGCAATTTTCCAAACGATGATCAAAATATACAAATTCGGTCCAAATAAATAAAAAAGGACCGAGCCAATGAAATATAAGCTGTCAATTATTCTGTTTCTTTCCTTTGCAATTATTTTATCCTCTTGCGCAAATATAGGCTCGGAAAACTTCCCGACTTTCGCTACGGATACGGATACAAATGAAACCTTTGCCTTAGGAGAAACGCCCGATGCGGGTCAGGAATATATTGACAGCTTTATTTTTATAGGAGAATCAACGACCTATCACCTAAAAAGCCGCGGTGTGCTTTCGGGGGGCAAGGAAACAAAACAGGTATGGTCACCGTCAAGCGGCACCATGACGCTTGACGCAATCATATCGGGAGTAAAAATAATTTATCCGCCTACCGGTGAGGAGCTCACCATCGGTCAGGCGGCCAAAAGAAGCACCCCCAAGAGAGTTGCCTTGACATTTGGTCTTAATGGCGCGGTTACCAAGATAAAACGGGGCAAGGAATATTTTTTCTCCTGTTATCTTTCCCTGATAGATGAGATAAGAAGCAACAGCCCTAACACCATTATAATATTACAATCCTGCTTTCCAATAGCAAGTGACATGGATATGAGTAGCTATACGGTAGATGCAAAATTGCTTTCAAGGTATATTTGCACGATAAATTTATGGACAGCAGATCTTGCAAAAAGCGAGGGGCTTTTTTATCTGAACACATGGGAGATATTAACAGACAGCAATGGATTTCTTTATAAAAAATACAGCGCAGAGGACGGATATCACCTTAATACCGAGGCATACCTCAAAATACTTGAATATATCAGAACACACAAGGATGATTTTTATGAAAACAACAATTAAAATTTTTATAGTCACAATTTTTATCTTTTCACTCAGCTCATGTTCAAGCTTATCGTACGCTGATGGGGTAAAATGCCATGACATAGGTAACGAAATACACACCGTATTGAACGATCAAAAAGAATACGCTGAGTTCGAAAACACAGGAATAAACAACGCTCTTGACTTGTCCGATGAATATGACGATTTTTATGCTGTATATTCAACCGACACGAATGACATTGACGAGATAGCAATATTCCACGCAAAAAGCAAAGAGGATGCAGAAGAAATTTTAGAAGCGTGTCAGGAATATATTGATGATATGCAAGAGAATTCCAGAGCTTTTATTTCAAGCTATGCTCCAAACGAGCTTCCAAAGCTTGATGAGGCAAGAGTTCGCAGATTTGGTAATTATATTGTATATACAGTTCTTGATGCACAAACTGCCAACTCGGCATTTGAAGCCATTAAAGAAGCTTTAAAGCAATAATCCCCAAGCAAAAAAATAAAAGACACCCCATAAAGGTGTCTTTTATTTTTAAAGTTAGATCTTTTCCTTAACCTTAGATGCTTTTCCAACTCTGTCAAGGATATAGTAGAGCTTTGCTCTTCTTACCTTACCCTGACGGATAACATCAACCTTCTCCACATTAGGAGAATGGATCGGGAATGTCTTTTCAACGCCACAGCCGTAAGAAACGCGTCTTACAGTAAATGTCTCGGAAATTCCACCGCCATGCTTAGCTATAACGGTTCCCTCGAACATCTGAATTCTTTCGCGTCTACCCTCTTTGATCTTGTTGTGAACACGAATGGTGTCACCAACATTTACAACCGGGATCTCGGTCTTCAATTGCTCGTTTGTAAAAGCCTGAAGCATATCCATCTTGCAGTCCTCCTGAATTTAATATCCGAACGTTCATGCAGAGCTTCGCAGCGGACCGTTCTTAAGCTGATTTTTCACACAGCAAGAGATATTATACCATATTTCCTGCCGTTTTGCAATACCTTTTTAAAAAGTTTTTTGTTTTTTTAGCTTTTTTAATATTTTACAAGCAAACGCAAATATATCCTTGCCGTTAAACACCAGCATAAATATCACACACGCCGCCTGTATATACTTCCAAAATCTTATTTCGCCTACCATTACAACAGTCTGCAAAAGCAAAACCGCCGTGTTTATTATAAGCTTGATATTATGCAGATTAAATCTTACATAAAATTTTGTGTCATACGCCCTTATTGCATAAACAGCGGCATAGCTTATAAATGTGGCAACAGCCGCGCCCATAGCGCCCCTTTCGGGAATGAGCATGAAATTTATTACTATATTTATAACTGCTCCCGACATGGCGGTAAGCATTGACATAAGGCTTTTCTTTTCAAGAAAATACACGCTTCCCAAAAACGATACAAGCGCTGAAAATGTCATTGCAAGCGTTAAAACGGGAACATATCTCCATGATGAATAATAGGTATCCGACATTAAAATATCCGTCATTATCTTAGAGCCCGCAATTATTATAGATGCTCCGATAAATATTATTCCCATGTAGATTTTATACACAGACGAGAAAAAGTCTTCCCTTTCGCTCTCATCAGCGTCCTTTACAACAGAAAACTGCCACGCCTCTATAAACACTCCGCAAACGAGCAAGAGTAGCGTGGGAAGCTTATATGCCGCCGCATACAAACCGTTCTCAGCGCTTCCGCTATAAGCCGTTACTATATATCTGTCGCTAGTTGATGTTACCAGCCACATCATTGTGGTTGGAATGTACGGAGCACCAAATTTCAGCATAGAGCGAACAACATCTCTCTTTACCGCTCTCAACGAAACATA
>JAGCJD010000278.1 GCA_017648425.1 Clostridia bacterium
CTATCGGGATTTCCGTATTTTTCACACTCTGCAAAAATATCGGCAAGAACATCGCCACCCTCGGCAAAAAGCTCGTGCACAGCGTATGCGTTATCCCAGAAAAGTCTGAAATCACTTGCCGCAGTCTTCATTTTTGCAAGGCGAGCCACAGTTTCATCGGAATAAGTATATCCATCGGGATTTGAATATTTAGGACAGCACCACATACCCTTAACAGACTTGTCAGAAGCGCAAATGCGTTCCACCTCGTCCATATCAGGACCGTTCTCTGTCATTTTAACGGTTATCATTTTTATACCAAATGACTGACATATAGCAAAATGTCTGTCATATCCTGGCGCGGGACAGATAAACTTTATCTCGTCCTCCTTGCACCATGCTCTCTGACTGCCATAAACGCCGTATATCATAGCGCGCGCAATAGCGTCATACATAAGGTTGAGCGATGAGTTACCGCCTACTATTATGTTTTTTTGAGGTATTCCCAAAAGCTCGGAAAAGAGCCTTTTAGCCTCGGGAAGACCATCAAGCACTCCGTAGTTACGGCAATCCGTGCCGTTCTCGGAAAAGCAGTCCTCTGCCTTATCTATGCAAGTGAGCATATCACCAAGCAAGTCGAGCTGCTCTCTGCCGGGCTTTCCTCTTGAAAGGTCAAGCGAAAGTCCCATTTTTTTATATTTTTCATATTCCTCAAACAGAGCCGAGTACTGCGCCTCAAGCTCCTTTCGGGAAAGCTCCAAGTAAGTCATTTTCTTCCTCCAATATGGTACTCATAAAACGCTACTATTATATCATACATTACATAAAAAAGCAAGAATTATTTTTGATTTTTGCAAAATCTTAACATTTACACCAATTTTAATCCCCATTTTCCCAAAAGCGTCGTGATATTTCTGCAAGAGAAGACGCATTTCCTGCAATTTTTATGTTTTTCCAATGAGCAGGAAACAATCTCGTATAGGTGGGAGAGGTGTATCTGTCGTCAACAAGCACAACTATTCCTCGGTCATTCTCATTTCGTATAACTCTGCCCGCTGCTTGAAGAACATTGTTCATTCCGGGATATGTATATGCATACTCATACCCCTTGCCCTCGTCCTCATCAAAATACTCCTTTATTATATTTCGTTCGTTAGATAGCATGGGAAGTCCCACTCCAAAAATAACAGCGCCTATAAGTCTGCTTCCGGGAAGATCCACTCCCTCGGAGAAAGCGCCGCCAAGAACGCAAAATCCTATTCTCAGCTTTCCCTCGTCCTCCTTAAAAGCAGAAAGAAATTCCTCCCTCTCGGAATGGCTCATGTTACGCTTTTGAAGCACAGTGCATACCTGCGGATATTTGCGAGCAAACGCCCTGTGAGTTTTTTCAAGGCAATCATATGACGGGAAATACACTATATAATTTCCGTGTCTTGCACTCACTGTTGCGGCTATAACGGAAACGAATGCAGAAATATTCATAGCCCTGTCCCCATGCCTTACACTCAGATAATCTGCAACCGTAACGCAAAGGTTTTCCTTGGGGAATGCTGACGGCAGACTGACGCTGACAGCCTTGTTGCGACAGCCGAGAACATCGCAAAAATATTCTGTGGGAGTAAGCGTTGCGGAGAACAATATGCTCGATACGCTCCGCTCAAAAAGCTTATCCATTACTCCTGACGGATCAAGGCAAAATGTCTTTACCTCAATGTCAGCTCCCTCTATCTGCACATAGCAAAGAAATCCCTTGTCAAAATACTCGCTTACGCAAATATACTTGCGCACACGGGAATATATTTCAAAAAAGGCGTTGTAAAACTCACTCTCTGTATTCTTTTTGAGCCATTGCTCAGATTTTTTTCTAAACGCATCAAGCTCATTTTGAAAATTTATAAGAGGAGAAAGGCTCATAAAAAAGCCTCTCTCATTTCCTTCTGTATCCTTGGTAATGCTATCCTTGCATAAAGCTCTTAACTGCAAAAAAGCATTTTGCAGGTCAAGCGTGTAAATATACGGCTCGCTTTGCTCGTAAATTGAAATATCCGAAAGTCTGAGTGACGCGGAATACGCATCTCTCGCTCTGTCCGCAAGATTGTGCGCCTCGTCAATAAGAAAAACATACTTCTCCCTTTTTCCGCCATCTCCAAAATATCTGCGAAGATATACGGAGGGGTCAAAAGCATAGTTGTAGTCGCAAATTATTATGTCACAGTACTCCGAAAGATCCAAGGAAAGCTCATACGGACAAACACCGTGCTTTTTAGCAACGCTCTCTATAAGCTTTACAGGGTATCCGTTTGATGAGTATAAAAGCTCTCGCAGCGCCCCATTCAGCTTATCGTAGTACCCACGCGCCAAGGGACAATGTTCCCCATCGCACATGCTTCTTGTTCCCATTTCTCTTGACGGACATTTGCAAAGGCTGTCCTTGGAGCTGAGCACAACAGCGCGAATGCCCACGCCTGAGGAAAACAGCTTTGAAGCGCCCGCGTATGCTTCTCTGCGTGTACTCGCTTTGGCTGTAAGATAGAAAATCTTATCCGCATATCCCTCGCCAAGCGCGCGAACAGAAGGAAAGAGCGAGGATATGGTCTTTCCCGTTCCCGTAGGAGCTTCAACAAACAGCCTCTGCCCTCTTTTTATCGCTCCAAAGCTTTCCCTTATCATCATCTCCTGTCCGCTTCTCATTCCCCGATAAGGAAATACCGCTTTTTTTGCAGACGGAAGCACATCAAGCGTTCGTCTTGCACAAAGCTCTGCGAAAAACGACACCTCGGACAAAAGCTCCCTATAAAAATCCTCAAGCTCATTAGCTGTAAATTCATAGTTGAAATATTTAAGCTTTCCGCTGTCAGTATTATAATATGTCATTCTTGCTCTTATTTTTTCAAGCTCGTCACGCCTTGCAAGAAAATACGCCAAGCTTTTGAGCTGAGCCATAAAAAGCCTTGTAGGAGGCTTGTAAAAATCATATCCGCGAACACACTTTATCTCGTCAATAATAACACCGCTCTTATCTCTTATAACACCGCCAGCCATTCCGCTTACTGTATAGTACATTCCACCGAAAAGCATCGTGTTACAAAGAGGCACCTCAGGCGAATAAAATCCACCCGTCTCGGCTTGAATCTTTGTGTAAATATCAGCATCCGCAGGAAGCTCATCTCCCACGCCTCTGTAACCATATCCAATATCTCCATGCCTTACCGCAAGCGAACAAAGAGCGATTACTGACATTTCAATTGTACAAGTTTCGGGATTATATCTCATAGCGCGCTCTCCTTTCGATAAAAATTCTTGGATATGCTCCGTAGGGCGCGACAAGCCACGCCGTATCATAAATAAATTATACCATTTTTAAATTCATTCGTCAACCGTTCCGCCTGTCCTTTTTTCAAAAGATAGTCACAACGCCCCCTTTTGGGCATATATTTTAGTAGAAAATATCTTTTGAAAGGAAATTTCGTATGAACCAAAGCATTGACCAAAGAGAAAATCAAAGTGTCGGATATCTTACAGTCCGTGTTTCCACCGCAGGCGGCGCAGTTCCGCTTGAAGGCGCTGCCGTCAATATACGGGGCGGCGATGTTGACAATTCCTCAATTATCTATTCGCTCTCAACCAATTCTGATGGACTAACTCCAACCGTTACACTAGATACAGCGCCCCGTTCTGCCTCTCAAACGCCTCAAGGCTCAACTCCTCCGTATGTTGCATATAACATTGATGTGTTTGCGCGCGGATATGCCCCCGCGTTCTTTCATAATGTTCCGATATTCGAGGGAATAAATTCCGTTCAGCCAGCCGTGCTTTTGCCAAACATAGAAAATGAAAGATACTCAAATGCTCAGCATGTGACAGAATCTCCCTTGGGAGGTGTGGATATATGAATTCAGCAAGAATCCCCGTTATACCCGAAAGAATAACCGTTCATTTGGGCGCGCCCGATTCGGACGCGCAAAATGTAACCATTTCGTTTGCTGACTATATCGCGAATGTCGCTTCAAGCGAAATTTTTCCGACATGGCCCGAAAACGCAATAAGAGCTAATATTTACGCGCAAATATCGTTCGCGCTTAATAGGATATATACGGAATATTACCGCGCCAGAGGATATGATTTTGATATAACCAACGACATAAGATTTGACCAATCCTTTGTAAACGGCAGAGAATATTTTGAAAATATAGGTCAGCTCGCAGACGAGCTTTTCACAAGCTACATACGCCGCCAAGGCTCGGTCGAGCCTCTCTTTGCCCAGTACTGCGATGGGGTGGAAACCACCTGTCAAGGGCTTTCACAGTGGGGTACGGTGGCTCTTGCCGAGGAAGGACTTACTCCATTTGAAATACTTCAAAAATATTACGGTGACGACATAGGAATAGTGACCGATACTCCCGTGGAAAGCATAAATGCAAGCGCCCCTGAAATACCACTGAGACTTGGAAGCGGAGGAGATGATGTAAGAAGCATACAGCTCCGCCTCAACCGCATATCCGACAACTATCCGTCCATTCCAAAGATAGCCATTCCTGACGGAGTGTTCTCATACGACACAGAGGACGCGGTAAAGCGTTTTCAGGAGATATTTTCCCTTACACCTGACGGCATCGTGGGAACGGCTACCTGGTATAGGATACAGCTTATATACAACGCCGTAAAAAGGCTTAATGAGCTTGATTCCGAGGGAATAAAGCTCGGCGAGGTCACACAGCAGTACGAGCGAGAGCTATCCATTGGAGACACAGGCGTTGAGGTAAACAATGTTCAGTATCTTATCGCGTATTTAGCGCAGTTCTATAACACCATACCGTCCGTTGCCGTGGACGGAATATTCGGTATAGCCACTGAGGAAGCCGTCAAGGATCTGCAAAGGACATTTGAGCGTCCCGTTACGGGCGCTGTCGATTACGCAACATGGGATATAATGTACCGCACATATATAGGAC
>JAGCJD010000021.1 GCA_017648425.1 Clostridia bacterium
GCTCGTAAAGCCCGACCGCGCCAAGCGCGACACCCGCCACGACATATCCCACAAGTATCCTTGCGGGTGTCAGCGAGGTCTTATCAATGAGTATCTGCGCCACTACGCAAAACAGTCCGCCAACAATGAACGCCTTTGCATAAATAAATAAAAAATCCATACTATCCTCTCCCATGCTCAAGCTGTATAAGATGACCTATGGCAGGTATAGCAAGTCCCTGCTGTATGCTTGACGGGCTCATCATAGCGCCCGTTCCGATGACAAGCATTTTTCTTATTTTGCCGACAGCAAGCCTCGGATAAAAATACGAGGCAAGGACTACCGCCGAGCAACCGCACCCCGAGCCACCCGCGTGCTTATCCTGCTTTATTCGGTCGTATATCAACGCTCCGCAATCGGTATATTGCCTGCGAATATCAAGTCCCGAGGACGCCAGAAGCTCACACAGTATCTTTCCGCCCTCGTATCCGAGATCCCCCGTTGCGATAACATCAAAATCCTCAGGCGCATGACCGCTTTCCTTAAAAAATGCGTATATGGTGTTAGCCGCGGCGGGCGCCATTGCCGCGCCCATGTTAGAAGCATCATTTATTCCCTTTTCAACGACTATTCCTGGCATTACCGCAGATATTCTCACATCTCCCTTTCTGCCAACAGCAAACGCCGCAGAGCCCGTGACAGTCCATTGGGCAGTAGGAGAGCGTTGCGCGCCGTATTCGATAGGTGAGCGATACTGTCGCTCCGCGGCAAGATAGTGGGAGGAGGTCACGGCAACGCATGTGTCCGCGTATCCCGCCGAGCAGGTCATTGCGGAAAGCATAAGCCCCTCGACGGCGGTAGAACAAGCGCCGTAAAGCCCTATATAAGGAACATCAAAATCAAGAAGTCCATATGACGAGCCCACACACTGATTTTGCAAGTCCCCCGCAAATACCATTCCTATTTCCTCAATATCCATACCGCTTTTATTCATAAGCTGTGAAAAAGCCTTTTTCTGCATGGCGCTTTCCGCCTGCTCCCATGTTTTTGCGCCAAATTTGTCAGTCCTGTCGCAAATATCAAAGATATCACCGAGAGGCCCCTCAGCCTCTTGCTTGCCTACAACGCTTGAAGCGCAAGTGATAAACGCGTCGCTAATTTTTATAATCCTTTTCATTTTTTCTCCAACGATGTTTTTTATTATCGTTCCCAAAAAAATTTTTAATATGTCTTGAAATTTTTGAGCGTAGTTGCTATAATGTTGTTAAGAAAAGTCAAAGCATAAAGGAGATAGAAGATAAATGCTTTATACACTAAAAAACGACAGCCTCTGCGTAAAAATATCAAGCCTTGGAGCAGAACTCACCTCTGTCACCAAGAACGGCTGTGAATATATCTGGCAAGGAGATCCCGATTTTTGGGAGGGACAAGCGCCCATTCTTTTCCCCATATGCGGCAGGCTCTTTGGCGGCTCGTACACATATGGCGGTAAGGAATACCAAATGGATCTGCATGGGTTTGCAAGAAGCAGTGAATTTTCGTTAACAAAGCAAAGCGACACGGAAATAGCGCTGACCTTGACACAAAGCGATAGCACTATGGAGATATATCCGTTTGAATTTGAGCTTACGATTACATATACGCTAAGCGAAAACAAGCTTTCTTCGTTTGTTTGCATAAAAAACACGGGGAACGCCGTAATGCCCGCGACATTTGGAGCTCACCCGGGATTTAATGTTCCGCTTGATAACGGAAATTTTGACGATTGGTATCTTGAATTTTCCGAGGACTGCACACCCAATGAGCTCGTCCTTTCAAGCGCCTGCTTTTGCACAGGCAAAAAGCGCCCCATACCGCTTGAAAGCTCTCGCATAATAAGGCTCTGCCACGAGCTTTTTGATGCAGACGCCTTGTTCATGGACAGAGTGCCCAATTCTATCACACTGAAAAGCCAATGCTCCAACCGCTTTGTAACGCTTGACTACCCCGGCTTCCCCTATCTCGGACTTTGGCACAAGCCTCACAGCAAAGCGCCGTATGTTTGCATTGAGCCTTGGCACGGATTGCCCTCATATGACGGAATAAAGGACGACCTTGAACAAAAGAACGATACATTCCACATTCTTCCCCAAAAAACAAAAAACATAAGCTATTCGATCACTTTCGGTTGATGGAGGAAATACCATGCTTGACACAAAGCAAAAGCAATATCATATAAATGTTTCCGCGGGTGATATCGGGAAATACTGTATTCTCCCGGGAGATCCCGCCCGCTGTAAGCTTATAGCAAGCTTTCTTGACGAGCCCGAACACATAAGTACCAACCGTGAATATACGATATATAACGGCAAGCTTGACGGAGAACTCGTGACCGTGTGCTCAACAGGTATAGGAGGTCCGTCCACCGCTATTGCGGTAGAGGAGCTTTTTGCCTGCGGAGCTCATACCATGATAAGAGTTGGAACTTGCGGAGGAATTTCTCTCGGAGTTTGCTCGGGAGATATTGTTATAGCCACGGGAGCTGTCAGACAGGACGGCACTTCCCACGAATATGCGCCACCCGAATTCCCTGCTGTTTCGGGAACTGACGCGCTTTTTGCGCTTCGCGAAGCGGCTATTGCAAACGGCTTTAAGCATCACACGGGAATAGTTCAAAGCAAGGACTCGTTTTACGGTCAGCACTCTCCTCACAGAATGCCCATAAGCGGCGCTCTTGACGCAAAATGGCAGGCGTGGAAGCGGCTTGGCGTTCTGGCAAGCGAAATGGAAGCCTCAACGCTGTTTACGGTCGGCTCATCACTGGGTATTGAGTGCGGAGCGGTCTTTCTCTGCGTTTGGAATCAGGAAAGATTTTCAGCGGGACTTGACACCAAAAATGACGAATTCCACGACACAACGGACGCAATAAAAGCCGCCGTTGATGCTATACGCATATTGGTACAAAATAACAGAAAAAAATAATTCTAAAAATTCATTTTTATGCTTGACATAAGATATATTTGTATGTTATAATTAATATACTATATTTTGGTGAATAGTAAAAGTTCCGCCCAAGCGGAATTTGACGGTAATTTTTAAAAATCAAGGAGAAATAAAATGAAAAAGATACTCGCAATTTTCTTGGCTCTTATTATGATTTTGTCGGTAACATTGGTCGCTTGCCAGAAGAACAAGACAATAACCTCAGGCGGAAGCGCTGACGAGGAGGATGACCTTTTCGTATCACAGAACTCCAAGGACACAAGCAAGGATACAAGCAAGGACGACAAGAAAACAGGCGGTTGGGAAGCTGCGGCGTATCCGATATACTGCATGGCAGACGGACTTAATGTTCGTAGCTCTGCTTCTATTACTAGTGAAAAGCTCGGTTCTCTTAAATTGGGTGAAAAGTTTGACGCTATCGAGAGAAATGACGATTGGTATAAGATAACCTATGGTGATCGCGAAGCATATGTTTCCAGAGAATATGTTACCGCTGATGCTAACGAGGCTAAATTTAACAATGATGATACGCCTACCGCGCTTACACTCGCAACCGGACATGAGGACGATACAGTTAATCTTCGTAATGTTCCTGTAGTTGTTGAAGGAACTGAGGGTATAGTATATAATGACAAAGATCACAAGGGAACTCTTACAAAGATAGGTCAAAACCTTTCAGGCAACTGGTACATTGTTGAATATGATGCTGATGGAGATGGAGAAAAAGCTCCTGTTACTTATTTCCTCAAAATAAATTCAACAACGAAAGCAATGTTTGGCATATCTAGCAATGTAGGCGGCGGATATTCATAATAAGTAAGTTGAAAAAGCAAGGACACGCTAAATAGCGTGTCCTTTTTTCACACCTTTTTCAAAAATGGTATGCCGAAAAACTTCAAAAATGGGTCTGGTATAACGCCCCGCTTTTCATGCTGAAAACACAAAACGGCGGTTCTATCGAACCGCCGTTTTATTCGTTTAATTCTATTTAATTCTAAATCTCTTTCTCAATCTGTAAACA
>JAGCJD010000279.1 GCA_017648425.1 Clostridia bacterium
AAACGACAATGTAATAATCGCTCACTTCTGAACGCTTATTCATTGGCGTTTTTTATTTGATTTTTAACAGTGTAGTTTTATTGGTATTTTCCATTTTATAAATTTCATCACAGCAATAAAAATCATTCTCATCATGAGATATAATAATAGCTGTACGCCCCTTTAAATGCTCAAAGACAGTGGTTGCTGTTGACAGCTTTGTTTCTATATCAAGTCCCTTGAATGGCTCATCAAGGAGCATCAACGGAGCATCGTATGCCAAGGCTCTTGCAATTGATACGCGTTGCTTCATACCGCCTGAAAGTTCGTGCGGATATTTGTCGGCGTTGTCGGGTAAAAGCAACTCCAAATAATATAAAGCTTTTTCTTTGTCCTTGCACACACATTCAATATTTTGAAATGCCGTCAGCCAGGGGAAAAGGCGAGCGTCCTGAAAAATATAAGATAGTTTTGAATGTGTATTTATTATTTCACCACTGTATGGTTTGACAATGCCCGCCACAGTATTTATAAGCGTAGTTTTACCAACACCCGATTGACCTGATATTCCATAAATCTTTCCATCATCAAGTGTGTGGCTCAAATCATTTATTACAGTTTGCTCGTCATATTTAACGCACAATTTTTTGAACTCAATCATTCCGTTGCTCCTTTCTTAAAATATTAAGTTTGTTTCCTAATTTTTCAAGCGAGGCAACGAATATTTTTTCAAAAGCAATGCTGAGAATTATAATGACAGCAGTCCAAGCAAATAGTGTGGGTGTTTCCAAATATGTTTTTGAGAAATAAAGCTCAGTTCCGATTGCCTTTTGAGGTGTTGAGAGTACTTCCGCGGATATTCCTGCTTTCCAAGCCATTCCAAGAGAGGAGCGGCAGGCGGCCATGAAGAACGGAGATACCGATGGTATATAGAGCTTCAATGCCTTGTCTTTAAGTGAAAATTTATATATGCAGGAGACATCAACAAGATTTTTATCTACCGAGCGTATTCCCTCGGAAACGCAGGACCAAACTATTGGAATAACAATAAGTGAGGTCACAAAAAGCGGAAGCGTATTTCTATCCAACCACAAAAGAGCGAGTATAATAAATGAAGCAACTGGCGTTGCTTTTACAACGCTTAAAATTGGAGAAAGCAAAGATTTTGCTATTTTGGAAGCCTCGGTTGCTATTGCAAGTAAAGATCCGATAACTAAGGATATAAGTATTCCAAATAGCACTCTGAGGAGCGAATATAATGTTATAAGCCAAAAATCTGCAGTAACGCAGAGCAAGGCAAACGCCTTCAACACATCAAGTGGGGAGGGGAATAGAAGCTTGCTGTTTACAGTGAAGGAGACCAAGCACCAAACTGCTACCCAAAATATTATTATGCCGATTATCTTGTAAATCTTAAACAATATTTTTTTCATGCGTGGCCTCCTTTCAAAATTTACTAAGTTGTGTTATTTTTCAATATAATAGAACTCATCTGTCGGGAGTTTCCCGCCAATTGACGAGTTGTCATAGGCAAATATCTTTTCACAGAATGTGTTCATTATAGGCTTCATTTCCTCGCCTGCAATAAAGCAGATATTACAATTTGGCAAAGCCTTTTTTGCTATTGTAGCGTTGGGAAGTATTTTTGCGCTTGTGATCATTTCAATAGCCTCGTCAGAGCCCTCGCTTATATAATCAACTGAAGCCTTATAATCCTCGAGGAATTTTGCTATTTCGATCGGGTGCTCGTTTGCAAATTCGGTATTTACAACAAGGCAGCCCTGCACGAGAGTGTCGTCGCCATTTATCTTTTCCCACTCCTCGGTAAGGTCAAGCGCTACGCTTACACCGGGGTTTGCCGCCTTTGTTGCTGTGACCTTTGGCTCAGGCAGAACAGCCAAGGAAACTGCATTAGTAGCAATTGCTGCTTGTAAAGCATCGGGGCTGTTGTAGGTCGTTGCATCTATCGTTACATTTTTTATGCCGGCGCTTTCAATTAGAGCGGCAGTAATATATTCGGGATTTGCACCTGCACCGGGAACATAAACCGTTTTTCCTTCAAGATCGGAAAGTTTGCTTACTTGCTCACCGTTTTGAAGTAGATAAAGAACGCCGAGAGTGTTGACGGCAAGGAGCTTTAATTTGCCCTCGGATTTATTGAAGAGCTTTACAGCTACATTCGTGGGGAGAGCTGCAATGTCACACTCTCCTGTAATTATCGCGCCCGTGATTGCGTCAGCAGCGGTGTGCAGAGTAATGTTGTAGTTCATTTCGTCAGTATCGTTGTTGCTACTGTCGATAAGCTGAGCCATTCCAAGAGCAGTGGTTCCGTTTAAAGCGTATATATTGATTTCCAATTCGCTATCTGGCTTTTTGGAGCAAGAAGCAAGCGGAATGAGTATTGCAAGAGTAAGCAATACTGTGACGATTTTGATGAATGTTTTTTTCATTTTTTTGTTTCCTTTCGTTTGTGTTTGATTTTTTATAAAAGCTCTCGTTTAATTGTAATTTAAAAGAGCGTTTTTATCGGGAATTAAAATATTTTTTCCTGCTTTAATAATGAGTCCCTCGTTTGTAAGGGTGTCGAAGGCACGGTAAAGAGAAGCTCTTCCGACATTTAGCATATTAGCAAGACTTGATATGGAGGCTGTGGAAGCATAAACTCCGTTGTGCTCATTTTCGCAAAGAAAGAACGCAAGCTTTTTTTCTGCTGTGCCCGCAGTCAGCGTTGATATTTTTCTGTTCAAATAAATTATCTTCTTGTTGAGCGTTTTAAGGTATTCCGCCATTGCGGAGGGATCTGAATAAAGAAAGCTCTTAAAATCCTGTCCATCAATAAAAATTATCTCGGTAGATGTCTTTGCAGTTATTACGCTTGGGAAAAAATCATTGTCGGAGAACAGGTTTGATATACCAAACATATCATTGCGCTCAATTATTCTGAGCATTGCATTCTCGGAGTAAGAGGCAGGAGACACCAAAGCACTTCCTGATAAAACAATACCAATTCTTTTTTGCAAGCTTTGAGGTGATACAATTATCTCTCCGCCGGAATATCGTGTTATTTCGGTTGTGGGAGTGCAAATGTATTTATAGATATTATTCGGATCAGCCGAGCTGAATATGCTGTTTTCTAAAATACATGATAGGACTTTTTTGTCTGTCATTGCTACCTCCATTTTGATAATGTGTCCCAAATGGGACAATTTATTGTACCATAAAAACAGACCGATGTCAATAATAATTGCACCGAAAAATGTAAACAAAGTGTTAAAAAAAGGGGAAAGGTCTTTAAATATTTGTTAATTAATAGTATAATGTTTACTTAGATAGAACGATTGGAGGTTAATATGACACTGTTAATTCTTGCCGCCGGTCTTGGCTCACGATACGGTGGATTAAAGCAGCTTGATCCCATAACAGATAAGGGAGAATTTATAATTGATTTTTCCGTATATGACGCGGTTTCGAGTGGCTTTGATAAGGTTGTTTTTGTCATTAAAGAGGAAAATTTAGAAATATTTCGCGAGACCATAGGTAGTCGCATTGAAAGCAAGGTAAAGGTTGAGTATGTATTCCAAAAGCTTGACGATATTCCTGAGGGCTTTACAGTTCCCGAGGGACGCACCAAGCCTTGGGGAACTGCACAGGCTATGCTTGCAGCCAGAAATGCTGTTAAGGAACCGTTTGCCGTTATAAATGCAGACGATTTTTATGGAAGAAGTGCTTTTGCATCTTTGTTTGATCATTTTAAGAATGTTGATAACTCTAATAGCATTTCTAAATATTGTATGGTCGGATATGTTCTCGAAAACACGCTTACAGAAAACGGTACGGTATCGCGTGGCGTATGTAAGGTTGAGAATGGTTATCTTGTAGATGTTATTGAAAGAACCAAAATAAGCAGATGTGGTGACACCGCTGTTTATGCCGATGGAGAGGAAAATGTAAAGATCCCGCTCGACTCAATAGTGTCTATGAACTGTTGGGGCTTTACTCCTGATATTTTCGATAAGGTTCAGGAGGGATTTGCCAGATTTTTGTCCGAACCCAGCACGGATATAAAGAGAGAATATTATCTTCCGTTTGCAGTTAAGGAAATAATGGACAAGGGTGAATGCTCAGTCAGAGTATATTCATCATTAGACTCGTGGTATGGTGTTACTTACCATGAGGACAGAGAGTTTGTTGTAAATAGTCTTGCGCGATTAAAGCAGGACGGTACATATCCACAAGAATTGAATAAAAATTAAGGAGAATAAAAAATGGCAATACTTATAACGGGTGGAGCAGGTTATATCGGCTCTCATACAATGGTGGAGCTTCTTGAGGCGGGCAGAGAACTTGTAGTTGTCGACAACTATATGAACAGCAAGCCCGAGGCACTTGAACGCGTAAAAAAGATTACAGGTAAGGACTTTAAGTTCTATGAGGTAGATCTTTTGGATTATGATGCGCTTGACAAGGTTTTCTGTGAGAATGATATAGATAGCTGTATTCATTTTGCAGGGCTTAAAGCTGTTGGAGAATCATGCTCAAAGCCTCTTCTTTACTACCACAATAACATTACCGGTACACTTAATCTTTGCAACATCATGCAAAAGCACGGAGCAAAGAGAATAGTATTCAGCTCGTCTGCAACAGTATATGGGAAGCCTGCGAGCGTTCCGATAACCGAGGATTTTCCGTTGTCAACTACAAACCCTTACGGTGAAACAAAGCTCATGATAGAGAGAATTTTAAAGGACCTCTATAATGCAGATAATGAGTGGAGCATATCAGTTCTCAGATATTTTAATCCTATCGGCGCTCACAAGAGCGGACTTATAGGAGAAGATCCTCAGGGAATTCCGAACAACCTGCTTCCTTACATAACTCAGGTCGCATCAGGTAAGCGTGAGTGCTTGTCTGTTTTCGGAAATGACTATAATACTCCTGACGGAACAGGTGTCAGAGATTATATCCATGTTGTTGACCTTGCAAAGGCGCATCTTAAAGCTATTGAACGCGCGGAGACGATAAAGGGAATTGAGTATTTCAATGTTGGAACAGGTGTTGGATATTCAGTTCTTGATATAATAAACGCTTATGAGAAATCTACGGGAGTAAAGATAAATTATAAGATCGTTGAAAGACGCCCCGGAGATATTGACGAGTGTTATGCAAATCCCGAAAAGGCATATAAGATCCTTGGCTGGAAGGCAGAAAATAACATAGAGGATATGTGCAGAGATTCTTATAATTGGCAGGTTAAGAACCCCAATGGATATGGAGATTGACAAATGAGTATTGAAGTTAAGCTTTTTGGTGTGCTTTCCGATGGCAGAGAGGTGTATTCATATACCTTGAAGAATACAAACGGAATGTCAGTTAAAATTTTAAATTATGGTGGAGCGATTGCAGAACTTCGCGTTCCCGATAGGAATGGTTGCTTTTCAGATGTAGTTGGTGGATACGATTGTATCGAATCCTATGTCAATGGTGATGGATATCAGGGCGCATTGATAGGAAGATTTGGAAACAGAATTGACTGTGGCAAATTTACTCTTGACGGCGTAGAATATAGCCTTTACACGAATGACGGCAAAAATCATCTCCATGGCGGAAAGATTGGATTTGACAAGAAAATATGGGAGGTTGAGCCTTCTGATAGCGAACAGCCTTCTCTTAAAATGCATATAGTTTCAGAGGATGGAGAGGAAGGATACCCGGGAAATCTTGATCTTACTGTAACATATACGCTTACAAATGAAAATGGTCTTGTAATTCGTTATTATGCAACTACCGATAAGGCTACTGTTTTGAATCTTACTAACCACGCATATTTTAATCTTGGCGGATATGCCTCAGGTAAGATAGATTCGCATTATTTAATGATTGATGCGGATACTTATGTTGTAACAGATGAAAATTTGACTCCCACGGGCGAGCTCAAGAGCGTTGAAGGAACTCCCTTTGATTTCCGTGTTTCCAAGCGTATTGGTGACGGCTTGTATTTAGATGATAATGATATCAAGCTTGCAGGTGGATATGACCATTGCTTTAATTTTGTTGGCGGAAAGTCGCAAGAGCCTGTAAAAAGAGCAGAGCTTTATGATCCTGCAAGTGGCCGTGTTATGGATGTTTATACAAATCAGCCATGCGTTCAATTCTATTCAGGAAACTTTTTGAAAAATGAAAAGTATCCGTTCAAGGGTGGTTATAAGCAGTCGCTTCAAACACTTATGTGCCTTGAAACTCAGTGTATGCCCGATAGCATCAACCATGAAAACTTTACTAACTGTGTGCTTCGTCCCGAAGAGGTTTACGATTACACAACAGAATACCGCTTTTCAACAAAATAAATTATTAAAAACCGCTTTTATCTTGATAAAGGCGGTTTTCTTTTGCAGTAAAAATAATTTATTTATAGGTATTGAATTTTTATAATAAAAATGTTATAATATATGGTAATGGATTAAGTAATTTTGAGGTACATATATGATTTGTAATTCTATTCTTGATGCTATGGGTAACACACCTATAATTCGCTTGTCCCGAATGTGTGATGATGACAGCGCAGATGTGCTTGTTAAATTTGAAGGACTTAATGTAGGAGGCTCGATAAAAACAAGAACCGCTTACAATATGATCCTTGACGCAGAAAGTAAGGGATTGCTGAATAAGGACACCATTATTGTTGAGCCAACCAGTGGAAATCAAGGAATAGGCTTGGCGCTTGTCGGTGCGGTCAGAGGCTACAAAACTATAATTATAATGCCTGATTCCGTGAGCGAGGAGAGAAGAAAGCTTGTAAAGCATTACGGAGCTGAGGTTATACTCGTACACGATTCAGGTAACATTGGCGCTTGCATTGAGGAATGTATGCAGACGGCACTTAAAATGCAGAGAGAGAACAAGAATGTGTTTGTTCCTCAGCAGTTTGAAAATCCCGCAAATCCCGCAATACAAAGACAGCAAACAGCCAGAGAAATATTAGAACAGGTTGGAGGACCAATACACGGTTTTTGCTCGGGAATAGGAACGGGGGGAACTATTACGGGCATTGGAGAGGTATTGAAGTCAGCTAATCCCGACATGGAAATCTGGGCGGTTGAGCCCGAGCATGCGGCTATTCTTTCTGGTGGCTCTATTGGAACTCACATACAAATGGGTATTGGAGATGGATTGATACCCCCTATTTTGAATGTAAATATCTATGATGATATTTGTATTGTAAAGGATGAGGAAGCAATAAGAACCTCTAAGGAGCTTGCCTCAAAGGAGGGAATAATGTGTGGAATTTCCAGTGGCACTAATGTAGCCGCGGCAATTCGTCTTGCTAAAAAACTTGGAAAGGGAAAGACTGTCGTTACAGTTCTGCCTGACACAGCCGAAAGATATTTTTCTACTCCATTATTTGAAGAATAATTAAAATCAGGTAACGAAAATCGTTACCTGATTTTTTAACTCAAAGATATATTTCTTATTGTATCTCTTAGTCTTAAAACAAATGATGGAGAAACAGAAAGCTCATCAATTCCCATTTTCAGAAAATCTTTTGTCAGTGTCATATCTGCCGCAAGCTCTCCGCAAATTCCAACCCAAACATTATGCTTGTGCGCATTTTCTACTGTCATTTTTATAAGCTTTAATATTGCTTTGTGATGAGTGTCACAATATTTTTCAACAAGAGGATTTTGACGGTCACACGCTAGTGTATATT
>JAGCJD010000280.1 GCA_017648425.1 Clostridia bacterium
GAACATTGTAATATCGGGGTTGTCCTTGAATATCATGCAGGTAACTACCTTGTCGCCTATCGACAAGGGCTTGCCTGCGCTGTCTTTTTTAACATTTTTACCCATTTTAACTATCTCGCCCGTGCCCTCGTGACCAAGCACGATAGGTATGAGAGAGAAGGGATCTCTTTTGAATTCGTGAGCGTCCGTACCGCATACACCGCATCCCTCGACCTTGACGAGAATATCGTCATCGCCAAGCTCTGGAATTGGATACTCCTGAATGTCGAAATGCTCAAGCTTTGTGAGCATTGCAACACGGCTTGTTGCGGGAACGGAGGCATTTGATTTTGCAGGAGCCTGGGCAGTACCCATGCTGTCAAGCACCTGTCTGACTATCTTTTCAATGTCAGCGGATCTAATATCCATTTCCGATTCCTTTCATATGTGAATTTTACATTATATCTTCAAAATATTTCTTGCCAAACGCAGAGAGCGCTGTGTCCTGCTCTTCGCTTCCGCCGCTTACTCCAATGCCGCCTATTATAACGCCGTCACTGCTTGTAAGCGTATCTCCGCCTCCGAATATCACTATCCTGCCGCCGTTTGTATGCTGTATTCCGTACAAGGGGGCGTTCGGCTGTGCAAGAGGCTTGAGTGCTGATGTGGACATTTTGAGCGCTACTACGGTAAACGCCTTATTGACCGCTATATCGTAGCTTGCTATATAAGCGTCATCCATGCTTTTTACAAGCCTTGGGTGACCGCCTGCGTCAGAAATACAAACGACAGCCCTTACTCCCATTCTTTGCGCTTCGGAAAGAACCGCATCGCAAAGCCTTTCGGCTAAGGGAAGTGTCATTTTCGCTTTGTCTGTTTTTAGCGAGGCAAGAGTATTTTGAACTATTCTTTTGATTTCTGCCTCGTTCATAGCAAATATTCTTTATTTGCCGAGCTGCTCAAGAACAAGCTTTGTTACGAGAGCTATCGTGTCGGCGTCTGTGTTGCTTGACTTGCAGCTTCCACCACAACCGTGACAGCTGGGCTTGCCCTGCTTTGCGTTGGGGCAGATGTCTGCGGGGTGCTTACCCTTAAGACCGAACTGACGGCGGATCTCGTAAAGTCTTTCAACCTGAGCGTCTGTCAGCTTCTTAGGACCGCCAAGCATCTTTGCCTGATACATGAGCTGTGCGTAGAATTCAGCGGATTCCATCTTGTGATAAGCGTTGAGAAGCGAATCGGAGAAGGAAAGTGCTCCGTGGTTTGCAAGAAGAACTGCATCATAGTGCTGTAAGTATTTGGAGATAGCGTCCGGGATTTCCTCGGTTGAGGGTGTGCCGTATTCAGCTATCGGAACACATCCAAGCGCTATAACTGCTTCGGGCATGATCGGCTCTGTAAGCGGAATTCCTGCGATAGCAAATGATGTAGCGTAAAGAGGGTGAGCGTGAACGACTGACTTTACATCGGGACGCTCCTTATAAACTCTCATGTGCATTTTGATTTCAGATGAGGGCTTGAAGCCTGCGTTAGCCTGGATTACCTTTCCGTTTGCGTCAACCTTACAGATGTATTCGGGAGTCATAAAGCCCTTGGATACGCCTGTGGGAGTGCAGAGGAATTCGTTGTCGCTGATCTTAACGGAGATGTTACCGTCATTGGAGGCAACCATGCCCTTGTTGTAGATACGCTTACCTATTTCGCATATCTGTTTTTTGATTTCAAACTCGTTTACCATTTTTTGTTCTCCTTATGATAAAAATATTTTAGTAACTTTTTTATTTAAGCCTGCTTTTGCAGGTAGGCTTTAAGCTCATTGACTCCTTTTTTTGAGTGGGAGTCTATGTGAAAGACCTTTTCGCATCCGGAGAGCCTTAACCAATTTTCGGCTCTGTCGGGAGATGCCTTATCGATCTTTGTGACGATACCTATGACCTCGCGGTTGACCATGCATGTTATGTTTGGAGGGAATAGCGAGTAGTCATCATCTGCCGAAATTAGCAGGGCGACTATTTCCGCCTCGTAAGAATATATCGCGAGCGCGGCACCAAGTCCGTGAACCTCGGCATATTCTCCGGGGGAGTCAAGCAGCCAATCCCCGTAATCCATGCACTGTGTCTTTACATAGTGTATCGGCTCTTCCCGAAGCACCTGTTTGAGCGTTGTTTTTCCAACGCCATGCCGTCCTACGAGAAGTGTTTTTTTCATTAAGTCTTTGTTATCTTGCATACTGTAAAGCCGAGTGTGCCTTCGGCGTATTCGGTAACCGCTTTGAGTGATGCCTCTACCTCGGAGTATGTTCCGGTAACTATTACCGTTCCGCTGAATCTGTCAACAAATCCAAGCTGTACTCCCGATGCCTTTATTGAGATATCTCCTGCTATTATAGCAGTTTCCGCAGGGCTCAGCGTGAGTATTCCAATGGCTGATCTTGAATACTCTACTGACGGATCAAGTCCGAGCTTTTTGTAAAGTATCTCGTCCGGGTTTGCTATTATATGAGCAAGCGTTATCTGCTTGCCGGGGACGAGCTCTTGTATTATTCGTTGCTTTTGAAATTCGTCTTGCATTCCGTCATCCTCCTATAAGACATTTTAGCCCATAGCTCTTTACCACTTGGCAAAGCTCATTCATATGCTCCTTGCTCGGGGGTGAAATGTGAGCCATTTCATATTTTCTACCGAGTCCCGCATACTTGTCCGATCCTATTCGGTGGTAGGGAAGTAAGTGCATTTCCGTTACGCCTTCAAGCGAGCAAGCGAATTTCGCTATCTCGGCAATTTCCTCCCTCGTATCGTTGAAGGTGGGAATAACAGGGGTTCGGATTATCAGCGTTCTTGCTTCTCTTGCAATATTTTTTGCATTTTCAAGTATAAGCTCGTTTTCCCGTGTGGTAAATTCCTTGTGCTTTTGTGAATTTGTGTGCTTAATATCCATAAGCACGGTGTCAATGTGTGGCAGAAGCCTGCGTATCACATTCATGTCGGCGAAAGCGGTGGTTTCTATTGCTGTGGATATTCCTCGCTCCTTAGCCTCTCTTAGCAGCGCCTCGGAAAATTCAGGTTGCCAAAGACACTCTCCTCCGGAAAGCGTTATTCCTCCGTAACCTGAGCGGCGGTAGTAAGCGCGATCCTTTTCTATCTCCTGCATTACTTCGCCAACAGTTACATCTCTGGCGACCTCCTTGGAGATGCCCGCAGTAACTATCGTTTCCTGCTTGTAGCTTTGGGATTCTGGGTTGCAGCACCATTTGCACCGCAACGGACAGCCCTTTAAAAAGATTATTGTTCTTACTCCCGGTCCGTCATGAATGGAAAACCTTTGGATATTGAATATCCTGCCCCTGACAAGCGTCAAATCATTTTCCATGCTCACACCTCATACCGTTAAAAGCCTTGCTGCTCTGTTCGGTTGATTATGTCTTCCTGTAAGCCCTTGGAAAGCGTTGTAAAGAGTGCTGAGTATCCCGCAACTCTTACTACGAGTGATTTGTATTTTTCAGGGTTCTTTTGAGCATCTCTCAGGGTTTCTCTGCTTACCACATTAAATTGCATATGGCTTCCTTTTTGGTCAAAGTAGCCTCTTACCAAGGCGACAAAGCTTTCAAGTCCGCTTCTGCCTTCAAGGGCTGACGGATGGAATTTCATATTAAACAGCGTGCCGTTAGATGCAATGTAGTGGTCAAGGCGTGAAACCGAATTCGCCGCTGCCGTAGGTCCTTTTTGATCTCTTCCTGCGGCGGGAGAAACGCCGTCTGCAACGGGGGTGTACGCAAGTCTGCCATCGGGTGTAGCTCCCGTTTGCGCGCAGAGCTGCTCATTGGCATATACGGGATAAAGTCCTGCTTGGAATATTCCGCCTCTTGGGTTTTTATACCTTTCAAGCGGCTTGGTGTAGGTGTAAGCAATTTCTCTTGCAAACAGGTCTATATCGTCCTCGTCGTTACCAAACTTGTCAAGTGAATTTATGTCCTCA
>JAGCJD010000281.1 GCA_017648425.1 Clostridia bacterium
GAATAATAATGGCAACTGTAAAATTTATAACTGTCGGCACACTCAAAGAGGATTATCTTAAAGAGGCGGTGTCTGAATACGAAAAGCGCCTTTCGGGCTTTTGCAGAGTGGAAAACATCAACTTAAAGGAGTACAAGCTCCCGCAGGACCCGTCAGACGCCGAGATACAAAAGGCGCTTTCAGAGGAAGCCCGAGGCATTATGGCGGCTATGGGCGAGCGCTCATACAAGGTGATAATGTGCGTTGAGGGCAAGCAGTATTCATCCGAGGACCTCTCCGAGGTGCTTGACAAGGCATTTTTGAGAGCAAACGAAATTTGCTTTGTAATTGGCTCGTCGCACGGACTCCACGATAGCGTAAAGAGCGCGGGAGACCTCAAGCTCTCCATTTCAAAGCTCACATTCCCCCACCAGCTGATGAGAGTTATTCTGCTTGAATCGGTTTACAGGTGTATGAATATCATTAAAGGGACGAAGTATCATAAATAATTTTAAGGGCTGACATTCAGCCCTTTTTATATTTTTCAAATCATCCACATATACTATTACAATAACACTGAAATATTTTGAGGATTTATATGAAAAAACTTTTATGCTATATTTTAATATTCTGCACCTTACTTTCCACCTCATGCGGCAAAAATGAAAATCACGCACTATTGTGCTACGAGATTGTTCAAGCCTTATGCGAGGAAGAGTTAAGTCTGCCTGCGGGCATAATATACTCATCACGCGCAAAAGAGGGCGAGGACGGGTACATAAAAAAGGAGCTGCTTGCCTCAATTTTAGGTAACGGCAAGCAGCTTGATATTTTTAATTTTTGGGACGACATTGCGATTTTTCTTCCCTCGGGAGAGAGCGCGTGCGAATTTATAGTCATACACTGCATGGATTCAAAAAATATTCAGGACACTGCGAGACTTCTTTCCACACGCCTAAATGACCTTAAAAACTCAAAGGGCAAAAAATATCCCGAATATTTTGAAAAATGCGAGATACTCACTATCAAAAACTACGTTATTATGACAGTATCAAGGGATATATCAAACGCGCACAAGGTTGCAAAAGAGATTATCTCAAAGCGCTCATAATATAATAGATAACACCGTAAATTGTACCCGCAACCGTGCTATATAATAGCACAGGGCCTGCAACCATAAATATCTTCGAGCCAAGACCTAAAATAAATCCCTCGTTTTTGGAGTCTATTGCCGAGCTTGCGACCGCATTTGCAAAGCCCGTTATGGGTACAAGTGTACCGCCGCCCGCGTGCTTGGCAATTTTTTCAAACAGACCGAGAGCCGTTAAAAGCACCGCAATAAAAACGAGTATGATAGCGCAGACAAGTCCCGCGTCATCCTTTGTAAATCCAAACACATTCTGAAATAACAAAATAATTCCCTGACCTATCGCGCATATTCCGCCGCCAAACAAAAACGCAAGCAGCATATCCTTTACTATTGGCGACGATGGAGCGTGCGCCTTGGCGTATTTTTTATAGGTTTTATTGTCTATATTCATATTAAGACCTCTCATTTTCTTTTATTTATATTTTTCGCAATATAAAGAAATATATACCCGCTTGACAAACAGCGGTAAAAATTATATAATAAAATCAGAAAACAGATAAGCGAGGGAAAAATATGAACTCTTGGGAAAATATAAAAAATAATATAGGCAGCTTTGCAAAAAGCGCGGTTAAAAAAACCGAGGAGCTTA
>JAGCJD010000282.1 GCA_017648425.1 Clostridia bacterium
AAGCGCCTCGCGGGCGGCATTTTGCTCAGCCTCACGCTTGGATCTTCCCGATCCGTGTCCTATGACATTTGAATTTAGCCTTACCTCGACCTCAAATGTCTTTGCATGGTCAGGACCGCTTTCTCCAACTATCACATATGTTGGTGTCGCTCCGTCACTTTCCTGCGTGAGCTGTTGAAGCTCGGTCTTTGCATCGGCATGGAGCATACTATCTCCGTGTGCTATCGCTTCCTTGATTATCGGAAGCAAAAATCCTCTTACAGCTACAAGTCCGTTCTCTCCCGCATCAAGATATATTGCGGCGAGCAACGCCTCAAATGCGTCCTCAAGAATGGATTGGCGAAAACGGTTCTTCTCCTCTCCGTTACCAAGATACAAATATTCTCCAAGCTGTATTTTCATAGCGTAGGCTGCAAGCGCCTGAGATTGCACAAGAGCCGCGCGAATATGCGTAAGATCTCCCTCGGGAAGCTCGTCATACTTGGAAAACAAATATTCGCTGGTTACCAAGGACAGCACAGAATCTCCCAGAAATTCAAGGCGTTCATTGCACTCGACATCTATCTTTTTCGCCCTCATTTCATGCGCGTATGATGAGTGAGTAAGCGCCTCGCAGAGCAGATATTTATTTTTGAATTTATATCCTATCGCATTTTCCAAATGCTCGGTATCTGTTCTTTGCATATTACTCTCCTTTCGTCATATCATTACGCATTCCTTCAAGTCTGCGCCTTTTTTCTTTCGTTCAACGCCTTTGCCAAGGCGGTTATATCAGATGTGAGCTCGGAATCCGAGTACGCTATCGCCTGTCGTATAGCGTTTTTAAATGCCTTTGCCTTTGACGAGCCGTGAGCCTTTATGACGGGCTTTGAAATTCCGAGCATTGGCGCTCCGCCAAGCTCAGTTCCGTCAAAGCTCTTCTTAATGCTGTCTATCTGCTTTTTAAGCAGAAGCGCCGCAAACTTGGTTTCGGCATTGGTCATAAACAGCTCTTTGAGAGTAGTAAGCGTCAGCTTACCCATTCCCTCCATGGTTTTAAGAAGAATATTTCCCGAAAATCCATCAGTCACAAGCACATCGCAAGCGTCACGCATAACACGGTCGCCCTCAATATTTCCAACAAAATTTATATCGGGATTGCTTGAAAGCAGTTTGTAGCTTTCAATTTGAAGCTCAGTCCCCTTGCAATCCTCCGCGCCGTTGTTAAGAAGTCCCACGCGGGGAGATGCAACTCCGTGTATTTTTTTCATGTATGCCGAGCCCATTATTGCAAACTGCTCCAAATATTCGGGAGTTACAGAAATATTAGCGCCCGAATCAATAAGAAGCACGGGGGGCGTCATAGGCAATATTGCTCCGATAGCGGGACGGCGTATTCCGCTGACCTTACGAACGATGAGGCTTGCTCCCGTAAACAAGGCTCCTGTGTTGCCTGTGCTAACGAATGCGTCACCCTCGCCCGAGGCAAGCATTTTAAGTCCTATCGCCATGGAGGAATCCGTTTTTGTGCGCACAACGCAGGTAGCATCGTCCTCCATAGTTATAACGGTAGGCGCGTGAACTATTGAAAAGCCTTCAAGAGGAATATTCTCCTCTTTTGCGGCTTCCCTTATCTGAGCCTCGGCACCGATAAGTATATATTCCGCGTCATACTCGCATTTTGCGGCGTATGCGCCCTTTATAAGCTCCAAGGGGGCGTTATCTCCGCCCATTACATCGACCAATATCCTTTTCATAAGAGCTTCTCCTTGATATTTCTTATCTCCTCAATAGCTCTTTCGGAAAGCTTTTGATATTTTGCTACCTTTCCACCCTTAACTCTCTCTGGTAGCGGCTCAATAATACCAAAATTTGCATTCATAGGAACGAACGCGCCGTTTCCGCCATGCGACACATAATGCGCCATAGCTCCGAGCATAGTCGTCCTTGGGAATATTATGCTTTCCTGCTCCAAAACAAGCATTGCGGCATTAAGTCCCGCAACAAAGCCCGAGCCTGCCGACTCTATATATCCCTCAACACCCGTCATCTGTCCCGCAAAGAACACTCCCTTTTGAGCGATAAGACCATACGCGCCGTCAAGCTTACCGGGTGAATTGATGTAGGTGTTCCTGTGCATTACTCCATAACGCAAGAACTCCGCGTTTTCAAGTCCGGGTATCATTCTGAAAACACGCCTTTGCTCAGGAAATGTGAGGTGCGTCTGAAAGCCAACAAGGTTATACATACTTCCCTCTTTATCCTCGCGCCTCAGCTGTACGACTGCGTGTGATGCCTTTCCAGTTCTTTTATCAATAAGTCCAACAGGCTTTAAAGGTCCGAACAAAAGAGTTTCTCTGCCTCGTCTTGCCATGACCTCAACGGGCATACAGCCCTCAAACACTTTGAGTTCCTTTTGCGACTGCTTGTCAAACTCCTTAAGTTCTGCCTCATTTGCGCTAACAAGCTCCTGCCAAAAGGCATTATACTGCTCCTCTGTCATTGGACAGTTTATATAATCCGCATCGCCCTTGTCGTATCTTGACGCAAAAAAAGCAATCTCCATATTGATGCTCTCGGCGTCAACTATTGGAGCGGCAGCATCAAAAAAGTGCAGTCCTTCCCCAACAAGCTCTCGGCTTATATACTCTGCAAAGGCGTCCGATGTAAGCGGTCCCGTTGCAATGACCGTGACCTGATCTCCCTCAAGCTCCGTAACCTCACACGGTATAACGGTAATATTTTTGTGAGATCTTATCTTCTCGGTAATATACTCCGAAAACTTATCTCTGTCAACAGCCAATGCGCTACCCGCGGGAACACGAGTTGCGTCCGCCGCCTGCATTATAAGCGAGCCGAGCATTCTCAGCTCCTCCTTTAACAGTCCAACCGCATTCGTTACACTATCCGAGCGCAGTGAATTAGAGCATACAAGCTCGGCAAAGCCCTGCTTGTGATGCGCGGGCGTGTACTTTTGAGGCTTCATTTCGTAAAGCCTTACCTTTACTCCTCGCTCTGCCGCCTGCCATGCCGCCTCGCAGCCTGCAAGCCCCGCGCCATATACCGATATTGTTTTTTCCATATTTCTCCGAATTATTCTTCAGCGTTGTCGCTTTCAGCCTCGTATGGCTTTTTAAATCCGCAATCCTTGCTCTTACATACGAGAATCGGCTGTCCTTTTTTGCGGAACAGCATTTGTCCGCAGTCTGGGCACTTCTCATTTGTGGGCATATCCCATGTTGAAAAATCACATTCGGGATACTTTTCACAGCTGTAAAATACAGTCTTGTTTCTTACGGTCTTCATTATTATCTTTGAACCGCACTTGGGGCAATCAACGCCAATCTCTCTCGTCTTTTGCTTTGTAAAATTACACTGAGGATAACGAACGCAGGCAAAGAATGTGCCATAGCGTCCCGTTCTCTGAACCATATCAGAGCCACACTTTTCACACTTGAAGTCGGCAATTATCGGCTTTTTCTCCTCATTTGCGTTTTCCTCATCTGTATCCTTGGGCTTTACGAGAGGCTTTGTGTTTCGACACTGAGGATAGTTGGGGCAAGCCGCAAACTTTCCGTATCTGCCGTTCTTTACCACCATTTTACTGCCGCACTTGTCGCATATTATATCGGTCTCCTCAACAGGAACATCAAGCTCCTCATTGTCCATTTTATCGTTTGCTCTGTCAAGCTCCTTCTTAAATCCATTCCAAAACTCCGAAAGAACAGCGTCCATCTCAACATTTCCGTTTTCAATGCTATCAAGCTTGTTCTCCATCTGCGCGGTAAACGCGTAGTCAACAACATCGGGGAAGCTCTCCTTCATAAGCTTGTTGGTAAGCTCTCCCGTGGGGGTGGGAACGAGCGACTTGCCATCTCTCTTGACATAATTTCTTGCAATTATGGTAGTGATTATCGTTGCAAATGTGCTGGGACGACCTATGCCCTTTTCTTCAAGGAACTTGATAAGAGAAGCATCGTTATATCTTGCGGGGGGCTCGGTAAAATGCTTTGCGGAATCCGTTCCCACAAGCGCTACCTTTTCTCCCTCCTTGACATCGGGAAGCCTTATATTCTTCTGCTCGTTTACCTCGTCAGCAAGGCGCTGTGTATCCTCCTCGCTCTCCTCATATACAGCCATATAGCCCTGAAAATCAACCGTATATCCGCTAGTTCTGAAAACATATCCTGCGGATTCAAAATCAGCGGTAACCGTAGAAAGAACTGCGGACTCCATCTGGCTCGCAATAAATCTCTCCCAAATAAGCTTATAGAGCTTATATTGGTCAGCGGTAACATATTTCTTTATCATTGAGGGCTCTATATCAACACGCGAGGGGCGTATAGCCTCGTGCGCGTCCTGAATGCCCGAGCGCATCTTGTAGGTTCTGGGGGTAGCGGGATAATAGCTCTCTCCGTATTTTGAGTTGATATATTCCTTTGCCTCCGCCTGAGCCTGCGCAGATACTCTTTGAGAATCGGTACGCATATAGGTGATAAGACCTTGCATTCCGCCGTTCTCTGCTCCTATATTAACACCCTCGTAAAGCTCCTGAGCAATACGCATTATTCTCTGCGATTGGAAGCCGAGCTTACGGGAAGCCTCCTGCTGCATGGTAGATGTAGTAAATGGGGGCGCAGGGAGCTTTTTCTTTTTCGACTTGCGAACGGAATTTACCGTGAAATCAGAGCCTGATACAGCGTTCAATATCTCTCTTGCATCACTCTCAGATGTGAGCTTTATCTTTCCGTTATTATCTCCGTAAAAGCGAACGGTGAACTCCTGACTGCCGTTTGCGCAAAGAACAGCGTCAACCGTCCAATATTCAACGGGCACGAATGCTCTTATCTCCTCTTCTCTCTCAACGATTATTCTCGTTGCAACGGACTGAACGCGTCCTGCGGAAAGTCCGCTTCTTACATACTTCCAGAGGAACGGAGAAAGCTTGTATCCAACTATTCTGTCAAGTATTCTTCTCGCCTGCTGTGAGTTTACAAGGTCCATGTCAATGCTTCTGGGCTCTTTGATAGCGCTCTTGACAGCCGTTTTTGTTACCTCGTTAAAGGTAACTCTGAGCGTTTTCTTCTCAGGTATTCCGAGAGCCGCGGCAAGGTGCCACGAAATAGCCTCTCCCTCGCGGTCAGGGTCGGTTGCCAAATATACCTTTGTTGCATTTTTGGCTTCCTTTTTTATCTCCTTTATAAGGTCGCCCTTACCTCTTATGTTTATATAGTGCGCCTCAAAGCCATTTTCAATATCTACCCCGAGCTTGCTCTTGGGAAGATCTCTTACATGTCCCTTGGAAGCCACCACCTTATAATTAGAACCAAGATATCCTTTTATTGTAGCCGCCTTTGAGGGTGACTCAACTATAACAAGATTTGCCATTTGTATTTTTCCTTTCAGTATTTATCCTATCGAACTGTCAGTCACCTTGTAAGCCCCTCCGGGCAAGGACACGACAAGTCCGTTTATTTCAAGTATTGTTAGAGCGGTCATAATATCTCCCATACCAACTCCCTTGGCCGCTATTGCGTCAGGCGTAAAGCTCTCAGCGCTTGGCAACATACCGTACACCGTTCGCGAGCATTCGTCTATACCTAAAAGTATATTGTCTATCGTCTCTCGGTTAGTGTTATCCGCTACCGCTTTTACCTCGGGCTCTGCCTGAGATTTTTGATTGACAGCGTCTTGCGCGCTATGATTTAACTCGCGCGGTTCTTGATTTTTGTCCGTTTTTGAAAAACGCTTTTTACCGCCAACATAAGATACGCCGTAGGATCTGAGTATGCTGTCGGAAAGCTCCGACCGCCTTTTGGAATTTGAAAGCGCTCTGTAATTTATAACATCGTGATAGAGAAATTCATAGTGGCGAATAATATCGTCTGATGAAAGTATAACATTAGCGCCATTACGAATAAGCTCGTTTGGTCCATCGGAATTGCTTTCGTTGACCTTTCCGGGTATTGCAAAAAGCTCCCTGCCCTGAGAGATA
>JAGCJD010000283.1 GCA_017648425.1 Clostridia bacterium
ACCTCTTGATATGACCTTCTTCGGGTGTATTCCGTCTATTATGCTTCCCTTCAAGAGCCGTTGGCGGACAAACTTCTCCGTCAGGTAGCCATTTTCTGCGTGACAGGCTCAATGGCGAAACACCTGTGCACGTTCATCACTAAAATGACGCTCAGTCCGAGTCCGTGATACTACTCGGAGGAACGGGCGGCGTTATGCCGCAGCACTGCCCTTAGGCAGCCAATGCAACGTTTCTATCGTTAGCGTTTAATTTTAAGTTTGGACCTTTTAAGAGATTGTCCGGCTCTACCCGCTTATCATACCTCAAAATCCCCGTCGAAACCTTTACGAGCCCATATAATAAATTTTGTGGTAAGAAGTATTTGACATCAGTCGTATTTTGATTGCTCCCTGAGCCTTCTCTCGACTTCTCTGCCCGCTTCCGCCTTTGCCGCGCTATCACGCTTATCGTAAAGCTTTTTGCCTCGGCACAGACCGACCTCAACCTTTACATTCTTGCCCGAAAAATAAAGAGAAAGCGGAACTAGTGTAAAGCCCTTTTGCGCCACAAGACCAAAAAGCTTATTCAGCTCCCTCTTGTGCATGAGCAGTTTGCGGTCACGCAGTGGCTCGCGGTTGAATATGTTTCCCTTTTCATAAGGGCTTATATGCATTCCGAGAACATAAAGCTCACCATTCTTAAATGAGCAATACGAATCCTTAAGATTTACCGCTCCCGCGCGTATGCTCTTGACCTCAGTTCCAAAAAGAGAGATACCCGCCTCGTACTTTTCGTCAACAAAATATTCGTGGTACGCTTTTTTATTCTGGGCAATAAGCCTGCTACCCATTTTTTTGTCAGCCAAGCTCTCACTTCCTTTCACAAAAATTCCACGCTTTATATTCTACCATAAAGAAATTACAAAATCAAGTCCTTTTTGTCGATTGCTCAAATACTGCACACCAAATTTTCAATTGGTAAATATCCCTGCGGCGAAAATTTGACCGCCGCATCTGCCTCATAGCAAAGGTCAAGCGCCTCTTTAAGCTTTTTCATGGATTTGTTCCTTGCGCCCTGAGCATAAAGCTTTGTCTTGTACTCGTTCATTTTCAATATTGAAGCTATCTCTATCGAAGAGCGTCCCTCCTCCAAAAGAGCCTTTACAGCAACAAGATCGCAAACAGCGCGCGACACCTCCGACATAAGGATTATCGGATCTACGCGCCTGAACTTCATCACCGCCAAAGCGTTTATCGCGTCCTCGCTTCTGCCGTCCATAATAGCATTCGCAAGAGAGAACGCATCAGTTGTTATCTCGGCAATGGAAACATTTAGCACATCATCTTTTGTAACTGTTTTGCGTCCGTGTGAAAGCGCGTAAAAGCTGAGCTTTTCGGTTTCGTTGGACAAGGTGTACATTGATCTGCCTGCATAATCTATAAGAAATGCGCAAACATCGGCAGAGGCTTCAACTCCGTTATGCTCAAAATGCTTTCCCACCCACGAAACGAGCTTTGCGCCCGTTATCGGTTCAAAGTTGACGGGGGTTATATATTCTGCAAGTCTTTTAAGTATAGTCGAGGGATTTTTAGGAAGATTTCCCTCGTCTATCATAGTAGCGGGAACGGAAATTATCAGAACATTATAATCGTATTCCGTAAGCGTTGCCAAAACATCACAGAGGTCGTCCAGCTCCTTTGCCCTGAGCGCGTCGATGTTAAGCCCGTTGACAGTAACGACCTTTTTTTCGCTCATCATAGGCAACGGCATAAGAGCATCGAGCAGAGCGTCCGCGCTGTAATCCATGGCATCTATCTTCATATCATTAAAAAGAGCAAACGCCTCGTCCTCGCATACCGCGCGCCTTGCGGCTTCCACGCAATACGACTTCATATAATCCTCGTCGCCAAAGAACAAATATCCGCCCGAAATTCCCTTTTTAAGCTGTTTTCTGAATGCGTCCTCTCTGATTATCTCCAAAATCCTCACCCCACGCGAAAAAATTCTACTATATAAGTAAATTGTACCATATTTCCGCGTTTTTTTCAAGGTTTTTTCCTCAATTATGAAAAAATTAAAAAAATCTCTTGACAAACAAGAGAAAATGTGGTTTAATATTATAGTGTCATTGTAAAAAGCGTAATTCGGCTTAAAAAGCAACACGCTTCCGGATAAAATTCCGGATATCTCGTGATCCGGGATCAAAACAAAATTAAGGAGGTGCACGAAATGCTTAGAACCTATCAACCCAAAAAGCGTCAGAGAAAAAAGGAGCATGGTTTCAGAAAGAGAATGGCTACCGCTGACGGAAGAAACGTACTCAAGAGAAGACGTGCAAAGGGCAGAAAAAGACTGACCTATTGATTTATCAAAATCAAAGAACATAAAACCGCCGATGACTTCAAAAGCATCGGGGTTTTTGGTATATAGGTGTTTTTATGAAAAATATCGCAATAAAAGAACACCACCTGTATAACAAGACCTTTTCCAAAGGAAAAAGGTTTGTCGGCAGGTATGTTGCCGTATATGTTCTTCGCGACCTTGCCGCAGAAAGACTGAAAAAGGAAAACCCGCAAAAGACCTATGTCAACAGACTTGGACTTTCCGTTTCCAAAAAGCTTGGCGGAGCTGTGCAGCGCAACCGCGCAAAGCGTCTTATGCGCGCCTCTTATGACAAGGTCAAGAATGAGCTCAGGCGTGGTAATCTTATCGTAATAAGTCCTCGCAACGCAATACTTTCGGCAAAAAGCACGGAGGTCGCAGACGAGCTTTCGGTTGCATTTTGCGAATTGGGACTTAAACGCCGAGCAACAGGTGAGGAAATTACAAAATGAAGCATGTTTGCATTTTGCTGATCCGCTTTTACAGAAAATTTTTATCTCCGCTAAAACGAAATCCGTGCTGTCGGTTTACTCCGACATGCTCTGCCTACGCCCTTGAGGCGTTTCAAAAACGTGGCTTTTTTGTGGGATCTTGGCTTACCGTAAGGCGAATATTTCGCTGCAACCCATTTTGCGCGGGTGGGCACGACCCCGTTCCCGAGCGTAAGCACAAAAAAATTCCCAAATACGATACGGATAACGGCGATAAGGATAAACAATGACAAAAAGAGCCTTGCGCTCTAAAAAACAGAAAGGATATTCCCGAATTCTTCAGTCGGGAAGCTAAATTTCAATGAACTTCTGGGATATAATCTACATGCCGTTCGGATATTTGATAAAATTCTTGAACGCGATAGTGGGCAACCAATACATTCTTGCCCTGCTCTTATTCGCGGTAATAGTCGAGATAATTCTTTTGCCGTTCGGTATCAAACAACAAAAAAACTCTATTAAGCAAGCAAAACTCCGTCCCAAGGAAATGGCTATACGCAAAAAATACGCGGGACGTGAAGATACCCCAACAAAGCAGAAAATGTCAATGGAGATACAAGAGCTTTACCAAAAGGAAGGCTACAATCCCATGGGCGGTTGTCTGCCGCTTCTCATTCAGTTACCCATAATCCTTATTCTTTACAACCTTGTAATGAACCCCTTGCAGTATATTGTGGGACTGAAAAGCGATGTTATACAAAGACTTTCAGATGTTGCCGCTTCCGTTACAGGCAAGACCTATAACATTTCGCGTAACATCGACCTTCTCGGCGATATTCAGTCGCTCGATTACAGCCATTTTGCAAATGTTGAGGGCTTTTCCGCAGAAATATACGAAAAGCTCCCTAACCTTAAAATGTTCGGCGGTGCTATCGACCTTGGCGCAACGCCCAGCATAACAACATTCAACTGGCTGCTCCTCATACCCATTCTCACATTCGTTGCATACTTCCTCAGCATGAAGCTGACGAGAAAGCTGACCTACCAGCCAATGGCTGACGACAAGGCAATGGGCTGCTCCAATAATATAATGGATATCATGATGCCCTTGTTCAGCGTATATATCGCATTTGTCGTTCCCGCGGCTATCGGTGTTTACTGGATATTCAAGAGCATACTCGGCATCTTAAAGCAGTTTATACTCAAAAAGGCAATGCCCATACCCACCTTTACCGAGGAGGATTACAAGGCGGCTGAAAAGGAGCTTAATGTAAGACCTGAAAAGGCTCCAAAAAACAAGTCGGGTAAGATAGTTCGTTCACTCCACCATATAGACGACGAGGACTTTGAGGACACCGCCGAGGCAGCAAGAAAGCGCCGCGAAGCTCTTGAAGCTCAGGAGGCAGAGGAGGCTGAAAAGAAAGCCAACAACAAAAAGGCAGCACTTAATGACGGACTTATCAAGGAGGACGACAGAGCCGAGAAAAACAAGGAAAAGCTAAAAAAGAAGGCTCAATCCTCCGAAAAGGACACAGTAGAGGATACTGCAAAAGACACAAACGACACAAATGATAAAACAGATGGAGAATAAAAAGTGAAAAAGCAAGTTATTATAAGTGCAAAGACCGTTGAGGAAGCAGTTGCGCAGGCAGTAGCCGAGCTCGGCGCTCCCAATGCGGAAAAGATTGAATATACCGTTCTAGAAGAGCCCAAAAAGGGACTTTTTGGAATAGGCTCACAGGACGCAAAAATATCCGCTACCTACTCATGCGGAGGAGAAAGCAAGGCGCTTGAACTCATAAAGACCATACTTTCCGACATGAGCATTGAGGCAAGCGTTGAAATGACTGACGGTGAAAACGGCGAAAAGCGTATAACCGTAAGCGGAGAAGCCGCTTCCGTGCTGATAGGTCACCACGGAGATACTCTCGACTCTCTCCAGTATCTTGCAAACCTTGCGGCTAACACAAAAGTTGATGGCAAAAAAGAGGATTATGTAAAGATAACCGTTGATGTTGAAGGCTACCGCGCAAAGCGTGAGGAAACTCTCCGCGCATTGGCAAGACGCATGGCGGCAAAGGTTCAAAAGTACAAAAAGAGCGTAATGCTCGAGCCTATGAACCCTTACGAGAGAAGAATAATCCACTCTGAGATACAGAACATCGAGGGCGTTTCAACCAACTCGATAGGATCTGAAAACAACAGAAAAATAGTTATCTTCCTTGAAACGGATAGCGAAGAATAATAAAAAAGAGAGGCTTTCAGCCTCTCTTTTTTACTTAGGTTTGCTTTTTCCTATCAATGCCGCCAGGAATGAAAAGCCCAGAACTGCTGATATAACGGCGGCTGACGCAGCAAGTCCACCCCCTAAAACGCCTAAAATTCCTCTTTGCTCAACGGCAGATTTCACACCGTTCGCTATGACATATCCAAATCCCGTGAGCGGAGTTGACGCCCCCGCGCCCGCTAAGTCCAAAAGCGGGTCGTAAAGCCCGACCGCGCCAAGCGCGAGACCCGCCACGACATATCCCACAAGTATCCTTGCGGGTGTCAGCGAGTTCTTATCAATGAGTATC
>JAGCJD010000284.1 GCA_017648425.1 Clostridia bacterium
AAGGCGTGCGAATTCGGTATGCTTGCGACCGTAAAGATAGAGAACATGCGTAAGCAGCATTCGGCTATCGTTTCGGATAAGCAGGACAAGGTGGCAGCGCCCGAAAAGGCGGAGCCTACCAAAAAATTCGGCTTTGTAAGCGTTTGCATGGGCAACGGAATAAAGGAAACCTTTACCGACCTTGGCGTTGACAGCATAATATTCGGCGGTCAGACCATGAACCCAAGCACACAGGATATAATTGACGGAGTAAACAAAACTCCCGCAGAGGTAGTGTTCATTCTCCCCAACAACAAAAATATCTATCTTGTTGCCGTTCAGGCATCAAAGCTCGTAAAGGATAAGCAGGTTATAGTTTTAGCGACAAGAAGCGTACCTCAGGGCATAACCGCTCTGCTTGCATTCGATCCCGATGGCGAAACCGAAGCAAATGTTTCCGCCATGGAGGAGGCTATAACTCATGTAACCAGCATGTCGGTAACTCACGCCGTAAGAGATACGACTATTGAGGGGCAGAAGATCGAAGACGGTCAAATGATAGGTCTTGTTGACGGAAGCATAAGCTGTGTTGCGGACGATGCTGAGAGCTGTGTCGAAAAGCTCACCGAAAAGATGATCGGAGCCTCATACATCACGCTGTTTTACGGCGAGGAGGTAACCGAAGCGCAAATGCAAAAGGCTGTCGATATAATTTCCACCGCAGTTCCAACAGCGGAGGTAATAACCATCAACGGCGGTCAGCCGATATACAGCTATATTATCTCGGTTGAGAAATAATTAAAAAAGTTAAAGGGAAAGCCTTAAAAATAAGGTTTTCCCTTTTTATTATTCGTATAACACCCCAAAAAAACGATCAATTCTAACAGAGGTTTTATTTAAAAGTTTATTGACAAATGCCGACAATGATAGTATAATTATAGCATAATCTTGCAAATTGGAGGGTACGATGAATTTTCTCGAGGAACGCATATTAAAGGACGGCATTGTTAAGGAAGGAAATGTATTAAAGGTCGATAGCTTTTTAAATCACCAAATGGATGTCGCTCTCCTTGACGAAATAGGAAAGGAGTTTTACAAACGCTTTTCCGACAAGGGTATAACCAAGATACTCACGATAGAGGCATCGGGAATTGCAATTGCTTACGCAACGGCAAGGTGCTTTGGCATGCCCATGATATTTGCAAAGAAATCAAAGAGCGTCAACATTGACGGAGATATGTATGTTGCCGATGTTGAGTCGTTTACTCACAAAACAAAAAATCAGATAATCGTTTCCAAAAAATATCTTTCCTCAGAGGACAAGGTGCTTATTATTGACGACTTTTTGGCAAACGGTTGCGCTTTGCAAGGACTTATTTCCATAGTAAAAAACGCGGGAGCGAGCGTTGACGGCATTGGAATAGTTATCGAAAAGGGCTTCCAAAACGGGGGCAGAATAATAAGAAATCTCGGCTATCACCTTGAATCCATAGCGATAATCGAAAGCATGGACGCCCAAAATTCAACTGTAACATTCCGCTCATAGAATTAAATAAAAGCATATCCCGATGGATAATTCCATCGGGATATTTTCATTTTATATATTGCTTTAAAAAATTACAATTGGCTTACAATATCCTTAAACACCCTGCCCCTCTCGGCAAAGTTCTTAAACGCGTCAAAGCTTGCGGAAGCAGGCGAGAGCACAACGCAATCGCCTTTTTTTGCAGCGCCGTGCGCATAATCGACAGCGCCCTTAAAATCCTTGCAATAATTCAATACGATATTATGTCCAATACCCGTTTTGGCGCGGTATTTTTCTATCTCGTCAAATATCCTTTCGCCCGTAGCGCCTGTAAGTGATACCGTATGAACACCGCCATGCTCGCATATTGCCCTCGCCAGAGGCTCGTAAGGTATTTTTTTGTCGTATCCACCGCATATCAAAACAATGCTTTTTCCATCAAGCGCGGAAAGCGCCGCCGCTGTTCGCGTTGGTGACGAATCTATTGAAGAATTGTAATACCTTACTCCGTCAAGTTTCCGCGCAAGTTCAAGCCTATGCTCAACGCCGTAAAAGCATTTAGCAACAAGCGTATATACCTCGTCACTCACATATCCATGTGTCAGACCAATAGCCGTCATAAAGTTTTCAACATTATGCCTGCCTGGCACATTTATCTGAGATACGGCAAGAACCGCTTTTTTATTCGTTCCGTTATCAACCGTTATCTCTCCGTCACTTACATAAACTGCAACGCCGCCACCTCTTGGAGCTATATCACCAAATATATCAGAATAAGACTGTTTTTTTGACGAAAATAGCACTATTTGCAACTTATCCTTTTGAGAAAGCTCCCTTGCTATCTCCATTGTCTGCTCGCATTCGGCGTTGGTAACAAATCGGCGCGTTCCCTCTCCCACAATGTTTTTCTTTGCGGAGATATACTCATGCATTCCCGTATGCCAATCGAGGTGATTGGGCGAGATGTTGGTTATTGCCGCGGCGGTAGGAGAGCACGAGGCGTCCATAAGCTGGAAGCTTGATAGCTCCAAGGCGCAAAGGTCGTCCTTTGTCATCTGCTCGCAATCGCAAAGCAAAGGCGTTCCGATATTTCCGCCAACGAATGCCCTACCCTGTCCGTTGCGTTCGCATTCCGCCTGCAAAAATCTGCCCGTGAGCGTTGTACTGGTCGTCTTTCCGTCACTACCCGTAACGGCAAAGGTCCTTGCTGGCGTAAGCGTTAAAAACAGACGCATCTCCGATGTAAGCTCAGCCTCTCTCAAAACAGAAATCTTATCGGGGCGAATTCCGGGAGAACGAAACACAACATCAGCGTCAATATCAAAAAACTCCCCACTGCGGACAAAGAATTCCGCTCCGCTCTTCTTTAATTCAATTGCCTGCTCGCCAAGCTCTCGGGCGTCCGCCTTGTCGTAAACGAGCGGTGGCTGCCCTATTTTGCAAAGGTATTGCGCCAGCGGAAGATTTGACACGCCCAGTCCAAGTATCGCGCATCTTCTTCCGTTTAAATATTCCTTTATCATTACCACAGCACCCCCGTTCTCTTTTCAATATATATTATATATTTGCTTTTGCGTTTATGCAATAGCTTGCCGCGCAAATTAATTAAATATTTACATAAAATACTGAAAAAGCCCTTTTCAAAGAGAATTTTTTATGATAAAATATATGTGTATAACTGTGTTTGGAGGACAAGCATCAAATGGCATCTAAATCTACGGCAAAGTCGCAGTATAACGACCAAAGCATAAAGGCTCTCAAAGGCGCTGACAGAGTACGAAAGCGTCCGGGAGTAATTTTCGGCTCAGACGGTCTTGAAGGCTGTGAGCATTCCTTTTTTGAAATACTCTCAAACTCTGTGGACGAGGCAAGAGAAGGACACGGAAATGAAATAAAGGTGACCGCATTTACCGACCGCTCCATCAAGGTCGATGACCACGGTCGTGGCGTTCCGCTCGGATACAACGAGGCAGAGGGACGCTGGAACTGGGACCTTATATATTGTGAGCTTTACGCAGGCGGAAAATACGACAACAACAACGGGGATTCAGCATACGAGTTCTCCTTGGGACTTAACGGTCTGGGCGCGTGCGCCACGCAATACAGCTCCGAATTTATGGATGTTTATTCCTATGACGGAACAAATGAGTACAAGATAAGTTTCAGAAAGGGCGAGCCCGTGAGTGAGCTCATCACCCGCCCTCTCGGAAAGAGCGAAAGAAGAACGGGAACTGTCATTCATTGGCGTCCCGACATTGAGGTATTTACCGACATAAATATTCCAACGGAATTCTTTGCGGAAACAATGAGGCGTCAGTCCGTTGTAAACGCAGGTATTAAATTCTTGCTGGAAGCTCAAAACAGTGACGGCAAATTTGAAACCTCGGAATTCTTTTACGAAAACGGAATAAGCGACTATATCTCCGAGGTGGCAGGAGCTTCAAGCCTTACACAGCCCGTTCTCTGGCATCTTGAAACGCAGGGACGCGACCGCGCGGACAAGGACGAATACAAGCTTAAAGCTGACTTCTCCTTCTGCGTATCCAACACATCTCCCATGCTCGAATATTACCACAATTCAAGCTTCCTGGAATACGGCGGTTCTCCCGATAGAGCCGTAAAGGTTGCTTTTGTGTATGCGCTCGACAAGTATATAAAAACTCAGGGCAAGTACAACAAGGACGAGAGCAAGATAACATTTAACGATGTTGCCGACTGTCTATGCCTTGTAATAAACAGCTTTTCTACCATGACCTCGTACGAAAACCAGACTAAAAAGTCTATTACCAACAGCTTTATTTACGAGGCTATGACCGATTTTCTCAAAACAAATCTTGAAATATATTTCGTTGAAAATCCCAACGCCGCCGATGCTTTTGCAAATCAGGTGCTTATCAACAAGAGAAGCCGCGAGCGCGCGGAATCCGAGCGTCTTAGCATTAAAAAGAAGCTCACGGGTACGCTTGACATTGCAAACAGAGTTGAAAAATTCGTCAACTGCCGTTCCAAAGATCCCTCTATAAGAGAGCTTTATATAGTTGAGGGCGATTCGGCGCTTACCTCGTGTAAGCTCGGCCGTAACGCCGAATATCAGGCTATAATCCCCGTAAGAGGTAAAACGCTCAACTGTATGAAGAGCAGTTACGAAAAAATATTCAAGAGTGATATCATTACCGACCTTTTGCGTGTAATTGGCTGTGGCGTTGAAATCAATGGAAAGGTCAAGGGCGACCTTACCGCCTTTGATATAAACCTCTTGCGTTGGTCTAAAATAATAATCTGTACCGATGCGGACGAGGACGGCTTCCAGATACGCACTCTGTTGCTCACGCTTTTCTACCGTCTGCTCCCCACTCTCTTGAAAGAGGGCAAGGTCTTTATCGCCGAATCTCCACTCTTTGAAATAACCGTTAAGGGAAAAAAGGACGAGGAAGATATTTTCTTTGCTTACAACGAGTTTGAAAAGGCAGAAATACTCAAAAAGCTTGAAGGCAAAAAGTACACGCTTCAACGCTCCAAGGGCCTTGGCGAAAACGAGCCCGATATGATGTGGAAGACTACTATGAACCCTGAAACCCGCAGACTTATCGCCGTTACCCCAACGGACGCGGCTCTCACCGAGCAAATGTTCGATACCCTGCTTGGCGACAACCTCCCCGCGCGTAAGGAATTTATCTTTATGCACGGCAACGAATACATGAAGGATGCCGACATCTAACCTACTTTTCTTTTGAAAAAGAAAAGTAGGCACCGTACTTTTCTTTTAAAAAAGAAAAGTAGGCAAAAGAAAACAAAGAATTGGTTTAGTTTTTCTCATTCTAGAAAATCTATACCTTTAAAGCAGGCACCGTACTTTTCTTTTGAAAAAGAAAAGTAGGCAAAAGAAAACAAAGAATTGGTTTAGTTTTCCCTTTCCGGAAAATCTATACCTTTAAAGCAAAAGGCTTACGAACGACTTTCGTTCGTAAGCCTTTTTATTCTTACTTGCCATGCCCTATTATCGGCAGACCTATTTCGCTTATTTTTATTACGAGGACTGACACATCATCATTACAGCCCTGAGTCCTTGCGTACTCCATAACAGCATCTGCAAGTTGCTCGGCGTCATGCGTAAGTATTCTGCTGCGAAGCAGCTCAAACAGCTCGGGGCATTCCTCTCTGCCCTGCGTGACGCCGTCACTCACCATTACGATAATGTCGTTTGGCAAAAGCTCCATATTTATTCTGCCGATATCTGGCTGTTTTACTATTCCCATAGGCATGGTGCGCGCTCGTATCTTAAATAACGCTCCGTCCCTGAATATATAAGTAGGCGCCGCTCCGCACTTATAAAATACCGCTTTGCAGTCCACAAGGTCGAGGGACACAAGGTCAATGGTACTTGCGCACTCTCGAATGCCCGCTCCGTTGCGTCCGCATAAAAAGCTGTTCAGAGCATCAAGCGTAGCGCTTACGCAATCTCCCGCAAAATTATTTATAGGCAATAGCTTTTGAAGAAAGAGAGCGCACAATCCCGATGTTACCGCCGCCTCTCTGCCACTTCCCATTCCATCACTTATAAAAGCGAATGCTCTGTCTACGCCCTGAATGATCCCAAGGCTGTCACCACAAAGCTCCTCGCCCTCACAGCTCTGCTTTTTGCCTGAAAAATCGGCGCTGAGCAAGGGCTTGCGTTCAAGTGTGAGCATTGACCTATCCTGCATTTCCAGGATTTCCGTAACAGTGAGGGGATAATAGCATATTTTCTCGCACTCTCTGCGTATATCGTCCGAGCTCTTAGTCAAAAGCGCTCCATCGGAGCAAAGCGCGAGAATTCTTTGCCTGTTCTCGCCCAAAACGCTCACCGCTATCCCGCTGTTGGGGATTTTTTCAATTAATACCCTCGCAATTTCAGAGGACAAGTCAGCGTTCAAAATATAATGTTTTTCATTTTCAAGCATTATTCCCGCCAGATATTCTGATATTGCCCGAAGCTCTCCCGCAATCGCCGCGCTTCTCAGGGCGTCCGCGAGGTACGCGCTGTACGAGCTCATTCGCAGAGATGGCTCGGCTATCTC
>JAGCJD010000285.1 GCA_017648425.1 Clostridia bacterium
AAGTAAAAAAAAAGAAGGTATTTAACCTGCTTTTAAGTCCTTGCATTTAATTATCGGTCTTTTTTTTAACTCTTACCACTAACGAAAGCAGTGCTTTTGCGTCAAATGGTATCAGAGGATAAAGATAATTTCTCTTCCCGTTAACAGTCGAATTTGTCGCCGTCAGAACAAGCACTATCACAAATCCCGCACAAAATCCCCAAAAGCCGAATATCCCTGTTGCTATCAGCAAAAATATTCTCAAAAACTTTATCGCATATCCAAGCTCATAGCTTCGTTGAGTAAAGTTTGCAATAGCCACGAAAGCCATATACAGTATGACCTCGGGAATAAGCCAGCCTATCTCCACCGCAAAATCACCAAGTATAAGTCCACCTACAACGGACAAGGAATTGTTCAGCATACTCGGAGTATTCAGTGAAGCAAGCCTTAATGCGTCAATTATAAATTCCGCAAGCAAAAGCTGAACTATTATCGGCAGCTTCCCTGGGTCCTCTGGCATGGCAAACTGTAAAAACGAGGGGACAAGTTCTGGGTATCTCGTCATGAGATACCACGCAGGAGTTATTATAAGAGTAAAGAAGAAAACTATATATCTGAGCAGCCTGATATAAGTCCCCGTCATTGGCGGAAAATAAAAATCATTTGATTCCTGCATAAAATCAAATATCGACACAGGAAGTATCATAACCTCAGGAGAATTGTCAATAACTATGAGTACGCTACCCTCCAAAAGCTGTGCCGAGGATGTATCGGGTCGCTCGGTCGTGCGTATTTTTGGAAACGGATTATACCACCGAGTTTTTATAAGACATTCCTTCAAGGACTCATGTCCTATTACCAAGGAGTCCGTCTTTATCTCTTTAAGCTTTTTTTCAAGCTCCGCAACATAAGCCTTATCCGCCCTATCGCTCATATAACACATCACAACATCTGTTTTTGAATCGTTGCCTATCGAAAAATACTGCATTGTAAGCGAGGGGGTTCTTATTCTCCGTCTTATAAGCGCCGTGTTGAATATAAGTGTTTCCACAAATCCGTCACGAGAGCCCCTCATTACCCTATCACCCTCAGGCTCTTCGGTAGAGCGCGCGGGATATGTGCGAAGGTCAACAGAAATAACCTGAGCGCCAAAGCTCGAGCCAAGCACGAGCGTACACCCCGAAAGTACTGCCGTTACGGCAGCGTCAACGCTCTCCAATACATCTGTTTCTATATAAGGAATATTTTTTATCATATATTGTCGGGCGTCACCCTCAACGCTCCCGACCGATATAAAATGCATTATAAGCTTTTGAAGATTTGTATCCTTTGTAAAACCGTCAATAAAAAACAAGGTAAGCTCACCATTCCCTATCGACACTGTCTTTTGAAGAATATCAAAACTTTCAGCAACGCGTAAGCGTTTTGCAAAAATATCAACATTTTGATTATAGTCCTCAGTTAATCTGCTCTGCATAGCTTCACCTCAAAAATATTATTGATTCCTATTGTAACCAGATACAGAATATTTTAGCCGTATTTTTATAAAAAAATAGGGCGGACATGCTCGTCCGCCCTGTAAAATATCCAAATTAAAGTATAATATGCTTCGGAAGTCCGCTTTCAAACTTAACATCATACTCTCCCAATATAAGAGGAAGCAGATATTTGCAGCACTCGTCCGTTACATTATTGTTTTCAGCCGTAATAAACTCATCGGGAACATATCTCGTTGCGTTGGCAATTCCCATTACGCTTCTATGCTCAACATCGCAGACATACTCCTCGCCGCTTCTGCGCACGAACACCATGACCTCACCCGACACTCCGTTCGTAGCCGCGTGTACAGCATCGCGTCCAATGCGTACCGACTCACTTATATCCGTAAGAGATATAAGATGTCCCGCGCATCTTTGCATAAGATTGAGCTCTATCGAACGAACCTTACAGCCAAATCTGTCCTTTATAGCAAGTTCAAGCGCCTTACCCGTTCCCGCAAGATACTTGTGACCAAAAACATCGGTGCTCGTGCTTTGAGTTCCCTCGCCGACATATCTTCCGTCAGCGAACTGCAAGCCCTCAGAAACAGCAACAACAACA
>JAGCJD010000286.1 GCA_017648425.1 Clostridia bacterium
CTTGCGGTAGAACAAACAAAAGGTTAAAGCCAAATAAAACCGCAAGCACGGGTTCGAATCCCGAAATTAAATATACCTCCACAACAGTGGAGGTCTTTTATTCGTTTAGATGTATCTAAAAAAATTCGAGCCCATCAAATTCGGAGCATTTGATGAGGCTTGTGCTATTAATTAGTTAGGAATGGATAGTCATCGAATTTGTCAACTAATAAAAAACAACTTGATTTTTTGTCTTATATATGTTATAATTATATAAAGTAATGAAAGGAGGTAAATTCCATGCATTTACAAGAATCGGGAGAAATGTATCTTGAAAGCATTTTTGTGCTTTCTCAAAAAAGCTTGCATGTGCGCGCTATTGATATTTGCGAATATATGGGATACTCCAAGCCGAGCGTCAGCAGGGCAGTAGGGCTTCTTAAGGACGGCGGATATGTGTCGGTCGATAAAAACGGATATTTAACTCTTACAGAGGTAGGGCAAGAGGTTGCCGAGAAGATATATAAAAGACATACGCAAATATGCGAGTTTCTTGAAATGATAGGTGTTACTCACCAAACAGCATCTGAGGACGCTTGTAAAATAGAGCATGTTATAAGCGATGAATCCTTGAATGCTATTATGAAGCATGTGAGCGAGCATAATAAATAAAAAATCACCTTCGGAGAGAAGGTGATTTTTTATTTGCCTATATAACGTAAATAACCGTGTACGGAGGTGAGAATCCGCACACGGCTAAAATTACATGTTGTTAAGTGCCTTTGTGAACTGGCTCTTCTTACGGGCAGCGGCATTCTTGTGGATGATTCCACGAGCAGCAGCCTTGTAGGTTGCCTGTGCAAGCGCAGCGTCACCGGAAGCCAGAGCAGCCTGGTACTTCTTTATATCGGTCTTGAGCTGTGTGCGGAAGATTTTATTCTGCATAGTCTTTGTCTGTGTGACAATGACACGCTTCTTTGCACTCTTGATATTTGGCATTGAACTTCACCTCCGTCAGAATTATGTGGTAATAACCAAACGGCACGCATGAGAGGGTGCGAAACCGTATTCGTTCATACAGTTATATATAATACCATATTTCCAAGAATTTTGCAATACCTTTTTTGAAATTTTTTGCTTTTTATGAATAAATATTTTTTGCTCCTGTGTTTTTTAAAAATAGAGGGCTTAATTTTTTAAAAAAATCGGATTTTAGAGCGCCAAAAAAAGGTTATTTTTGAAAAAAACACGCTTTTTCAAAAAAAAATAAAAAAAGTATTGACAATGCTTGACAACTGTGCTATAATTATAAACTGCATTATAATTGCTTATTATGCCCACTTTTGGAAATTCGGTAATTGCCTTATAATAATATAAGGAAAAAAAGTTGGCAAAACAGCGGCGTTCTCCACACGCCCATAAACGTGGAAATTACTTTGATTGGAGTGTAAAAAATGGTCAATGTAAAAGAACACAAACTTGGTCAGAACACGAGAATGAGCTTTTCAAAGTCTCAGTTTCCGTGTGAACTTCCGAATCTTGTAGAAGTTCAAACAAAATCATTCAAATGGTTCCTTGAGGAAGGACTTATGGAGGTACTTCAAGATGTATCTCCCATAACAGACCACTCTGAAAAGCTTGTAATAGAGTTTGTATCGTATTCTATCGATTCAAAGCCTAAGTACACGGTTGAGGAGTGCAAGGAGAGAGATGCTAACTACGCAGCTCCTCTTAAAGTCAATGTCCGTCTTACCAACAAGGAGACAGGAGAGGTAAAGCAAACGGACATATTTATGGGCGATTTCCCCATAATGACCGAAACGGGAACATTCGTTATAAACGGAGCAGAGAGAGTTATAGTTTCTCAGATCATTCGTTCTCCCGGTATGTATTATGATAAAACTATCGATAAATCAGGTAACGAGATATATGCGGCTCAGGTAATTCCTTATAGAGGAGCTTGGCTTGAATATGAGATCGATTCAGCAGGTGTAATGTATGTTCGTATAGACAAGAACCGTAAACTCCCGCTTACTATGTTTATCCGCGCTCTTGGAATTGAAACGAGAGACGAGATCTACGAGATGTTCGGTAATGAGGCAATGCTTGCAAACACCTTTGAAAAGGACGAAAGTGAGACACTTGCCGCTCATAACAACAGCACTTGCGTAAACGAGGCGCTCAAGGAAATATACAAAAAGCTTCGTCCCGGCGAGCCTGCATTGGTAGAGTCTGCTCAGACGCTTATCAATAACTATTTCTTTGATAACAAGAGATATGATATTTCTACTGTTGGACGCTACAAGTTCGACAAGAAGATGGCGATACACACAAGAATAAGAGGTCATGTTGCTGCTGAGGATATTATAAGTCCTCTTACCGGCGAGGTCCTTGTTAATGCAGGTGAGCTTATAGACAACGCTACGGCTCATGTTGTTGAGGATAACGCTGTAAACGAGGTAATGCTCAAGCTTGACAACGGCGACATTATAAAGGTATTTTCAAACTTTACTGTTCGTCCCGAATGTGTTCTCGGATACGACCTTAAAGATTGCGGAATAAATGAGAAGGTAAGCATTCCCGTAATACTCGAACTCAGAGACAAGTACGAGGACGATGTTGCAGGACTTAAGGCTGAGGCTCGCACAAGATTGGTTGAGCTTTGCCCCAAGTTTGCTACAAAGGCAGATATTTTTGCAACTATCAACTATTTGCTCAACCTTACACATGGCGTAGGTACTAAGGACGATATAGACCACCTTGGAAACCGCCGTATCCGTTCTGTTGGAGAACAGCTTCAGCAGTCATTGCGCGCAGGCTTCCTCAGAATGGACAAGATAATAAAGGAAAGAATGATAAGTCAGGATAACGAAAAGCTTACTCCTGCCGCGCTTATCAACATTAAGCCTGTAACAAGCGCTATTCGTGAGTTCTTTGGCTCTTCACAGCTTTCACAGTTCATGGACCAGAACAACCCGCTTGCAGAGCTTACTCACAAGCGCCGTTTGTCGGCTCTCGGTCCCGGAGGACTTTCTCGTGAAAGAGCTTCCTTTGATGTCCGTGACGTTCACTATACGCACTATGGTCGTATGTGTCCTATCGAGACGCCTGAAGGTCCTAACATCGGACTTATTTCCTATATCACGACATACGCTCGTATAAACGATTACGGATTTATCGAAGCGCCTTTTCGTAAGATAGACAAGGAAACTGCAACTGTTACCGACGAGGTTGTTTACATGACAGCTGACAAGGAGGATAACTATGTAGTAGTTCCTGCTAACGAGCCCCTTGATGAAAACAACCGCTTTGTAAACGCAAGAGTTACCGCTCGCGATAAGGGTGAATTTGTTGAGAGATCTGCTCACGAGGTGGATTTCATGGATGTTTCTCCCAAGATGGTCGTTTCGGTAGCTACCGCAATGATACCATTCCTTGAAAATGACGATAACTCCCGTGCGCTCATGGGATCGAACATGCAGAAGCAGGCAGTTCCGCTTATGGTAACTGATTCTCCTATCGTTGGAACAGGTATGGAGTATAAGGCTGCTGTTGACTCTGGTGTCGTTATAGTTGCGCGCAACGCAGGTGTTGCTGAAAAGGTAGAGGCTACCAAGATAGTTATAGCTTGCGATGACGGACAAAAGGATGTATATGATCTTATAAAATTCAAAAAGACAAA
>JAGCJD010000287.1 GCA_017648425.1 Clostridia bacterium
CCTCTGACGAGTATCTCGTGGGCGAGGAGTTGCGGAGCTTTGTATATACGGGCATATTGGGAACATTGAAAAGGCTCTTGCGGATATCCGTGTCAAGCAGCTTCATAGAGCTCTTGAAATAGCTTTCAAGCGAGGTGACCTGAATATAGGTATCTCTGTAAAGATAGCTGAATATTCTTGCCTTGCCTATGCGTCTTGCAACTATATCCTTCATAAAATGCTTGTATCCGTGAGCAGCGGCGTCACGCAGCGCTCCCAAAAGGAACATTCTGCTCACCACCATTATATTGGTGCTGACCTCGTTTGAGGATACTCCCTTTACATATCCGCCAACATCAACGATAGCGCCCCTAGCGTCCGAGATAACGGCTGTCATTCCCTTGACATTCTCCTCGTCACTGCCTATAATTCTTGTGACTATCGTAATATCCGCGTTGTTTTTGATATGTGACGCTATGACCGCGGATAAGTCCACATTGCATATTCCGTCACAGTCAGAAAGCACGAGATATTCCTCGTTGCATTTGTCGATAAAATTGGTAACTCCGAGGAGCGCTTCAAGCCTCGTGTTATAAAGGCTTGCCCCCGTTCCTCCCTCGTAAGAGGTTATAAATGGCGGAAGTATCTTAATTCCTCCCGACCTTCTTGCAAGGTCCCAGTCCTTTCCCGTGCCGATATGGTCGAGAAGTGACTGATAATTATTGTGCGCGACTATGCCTATCTTGGTAATTCCCGAGTTTACCATATTGGAGAGCGCAAAGTCGATGAGGCGGTAACGGCAACCGAACGGAACGGACGCCATTGTTCTTACCGTTGTAAGCTCTGGTATAGCCGAATCGTGAATATTTGAAAATATAAGTCCTGCTACTGCCATATTACTTGCCCTCCTTGCTTATATCCGATTCGCGAGATATCATTGCTCCCGCGCCTATCTTAGTTCCCGCAGGAACTGAAATATCAGCTCCGACAACGGCAATACTTGCGCTGTCGGCATTCTCATCGCCTATTATACAGTCGTTTCCTATTATCGTTCCGCTGTCGATTATCGCGTAGCTTATCTTAGCACCCGCTCCGACAGTAACTCCGTCAAGTATCACCGAATTGCAGACTACCGCTCCCGCTTCTATCTTAACGCCCGCTCCTATGACCGAGCTCCGTACAGTTCCCATTATCTCACAGCCCTCGGTTATCGAGCTGTTATCGACCACAGCCTCAGCGCCCACATACTGTGGCGAGTGCGGCTCGTGTCTTGAATATATTCTCCACTCCTCATCGTAAAGGTTGAGCGCGGGAATTTCTCCGAGCAGGTCCATGTTTGCTTCCCAGAGCGAAGATATAGTTCCAACATCTTTCCAATATCCCACGAACGGATATGCCATGAGCTTCTCTCCGCCCGCAAGCATATTCGGAATTATATTCTTTCCAAAGTCGTTTGAGCTCGCTGTGTCCTCTGCGTCCTCGCACAAATATTTTTCAAGCTTTGCCTTGCTGAATATATATATTCCCATGGAAGCCTTGGTGCTTTCGGGGTTCTTGGGCTTTTCCGCAAATTTGTATATTCTGCCCTCATCGTCAGCGCTCATTATTCCAAATCTGCTCGCTTCCTCAATCGGAACTTCAATGACCGCTATCGTGCAGTCCGCTCCCGTTCTCTTGTGGTAGTCCAGCATTTTTGCATAGTCCATTTTGTATATGTGGTCGCCCGAAAGTATAAGCACATACTCAGGATCGTATCTGTTTATAAATTGCAGGTTCTGGTATATAGCGTTCGCCGTTCCCTTGTACCAGTCCGCTCCGTTCTTTCCCTGATATGGCGGAAGTATCTTTACTCCGCCGTATGCCCTGTCAAGATCCCAAGGCAGACCGTTTCCAATATAATCGTTGAGCATAAGCGGCTGGTATTGCGTAAGCACACCTACCGTATCTATGCCCGAATTGACACAGTTTGAGAGGGTAAAATCAATGATCCTGTACTTTCCCCCAAAGGGTACTGCGGGCTTTGCGTTTTTCTCTGTAAGAGCATATAGACGGCTGCCCTGACCGCCTGCGAGCAACATTGCAACGCATTCCTTGGTTCTGAACATATTATCCTCCTGTTGTTTATATTTTGTGAATTTTTTATTGTTTTTTTCGGACTGTCGGGACGACGCTCTGCTCCAACGCAAACATTTTATTTTGCGTGCGCTTTTATTTGCGTCCCGCGACACGCGACACTGAGCGTCTTACGCATTTGAGAACTGTTATTCCAAGCGGCGGCACTCTAAGCATTATCGAGCTTTCATGACCGTTACACTCCACTCTCTCGCTCTTGCGGTCTGTCGTGTTGATAACACCGCTTCCCCCGTATCGCTCATCGTCTGAGTTGAATATCTCTCTGTATGTTCCCGCAAACGGCACGCCAATTCTAAACCCCTCATAAACCACGGGGGTAAAGTTTACTATGACAATTACCTCCTTGCCGTCCTTTCCTATCCTGCGGTAGGAAAAAATGCTTCTGTCGCTGTTGTCTGCGTCTATCCACTGAAATCCATTCCAGCCGTCATCTATCTCCCACAGCGGCGGCGTTTTTAGATACAGATGATTGAGCTCCGCCGTGTAAAGTTGAAGCCTTGCGTGAGCCTCGTAATCAAGCATGAACCATTCAAGTGAATTCTCGTAATCCCACTCTCTAAACTGTCCGTATTCACAGCCCATGAATGTAAGCTTTTTGCCGGGGTGCGTCATCATGTACCCAAGAAACGCTCTCATGCTTGCAAATTTCTGCCAATAATCGCCGCTCATCTTGTCAAGCAACGACTTCTTTCCGTGCACTACCTCATCGTGGGAAATGGGAAGTATATACCGCTCGCCAAAAGAATATGTCAGCGAAAAGGTTATCTTGTCGTGGTGGTATTTTCTATATATGCTGTCAAGCTCCGCGTAAGACAGGCTGTCGTTCATCCAGCCCATGTTCCACTTCATGTCAAAGCCAAGCCCGCCGTTCTCAAAGGTCGTTATATTCGCCCATGCGGTGGATTCCTCCGCTATCATAAGCACATCGGGGTGCGCTCCCTTTATATGGGAATTGAGCTTTCTGAAAAATGCTATCGCTTCAAGGCATCGGTTGTCCCCGTATACATTGGGTATCCATTCCCCTGGCGCTCTGTCATAATCAAGATATATCATTGACGCGACCGCATCTACTCGCAGTCCGTCAATATGGTATTTCTCTATCCAATATTCGGCATTCGAAACAAGAAAGCTCTCGACCTCGTTGCGTCCTACATCAAATCTTCTCGTTCCCCAACCGCTGTGCTCTATTCGGTCTGCTCCCTGATATTCATAAAGGGGCTGTCCGTCAAACTCATAAAGCCCATGCTCGTCCTTGGGAAAATGCGCGGGGACCCAGTCAAGTATCACGCCTATTCCCGCCTCGTGCATACTGTCAACGAACGCCATAAAGTCCTTGGGCGCTCCAAACCTTGAGGTGGGTGCGTAATATCCGCTTACCTGATAGCCCCACGAGCCGTCAAACGGATGCTCAGACACAGGCATAAGCTCAACATGAGTGTATCCCATCTGCTTGACATATGGAGCAAGGTCTGCCGCTATCTCCGCATATGTGTAGTATTCGCCGTTCGCCTTTTTCTTCCAAGAGCCAAGATTTATCTCATATATATTCATGGGTTCGGAATATGCATTGCCCGATTTCCTGCGTCTTCTCGCAAGCCAACCCTCGTCACGCCACTTGTAGCCCTCTATGTCGCATACAACGCTCGCCGTTGCGGGCGGTAACTCGCACTCGTATCCGTATGGATCTGATTTAAGATGTGTGCCGTTCCTGCCCTCTATCTTGTATTTGTATCTGTCGCCCTGATGCGCCGTGGCTATCTCCGCTTCCCATATGCCACCCTCGGTCGTCCTCTGCATTCTTACGCCCGTGTGCCAATCGCAAAAATCTCCAACAAGCCATACGCTCTCGGCATTCGGCGCCCATACGCGAAATGCGTATCCGTCACCGCTCCTGTGAGCGCCTAAATATTCATAAGCCTTGTAGTTCGTTCCCTCGTGAAATAAATATTCCGCTGCATTGGATATAGCCATTTTTTCACTTCCTTTCCACTTACCTTTTTTGTAAAAAAGGTATGCCCCTTACCTTTTTTGAAAAAAAGGTAAGCCAAAAAAACTTCAAAAATTTGGTTTTGATTGATATTTTTAATTCGTGTGTTGTTATTTTATTTGTTCGATATTGTTTATTCGAGTATTGTTTTTTGAAAAAAAGCTTGGCAAAAAACTTCAAAAATTTGGTCTGTTAGTACCTTTTTAGTTTGTGCGTATTTTATAGTGAGTGCATGTCTTTTTTCTGTTCGCTGTACTTTGATTTTCC
>JAGCJD010000288.1 GCA_017648425.1 Clostridia bacterium
AACTCTTGTAAACGCATTGCTGTACCATTGTAAGGACAGCCTTTCGGGAATAGGTGGGGTGATACGCCCGGGAATAGTTCACCGAATAGATAAGGATACGGGAGGGCTTCTTGTTGTAGCGAAAAACGATGCCGCGCATCTTTTCTTATCTGACGAGATAAAGGAGCATAAGGTTGAGCGAATATATTACGCCATAGTTATAGGGAATTTTAAGGAGGATAGCGGAACGATAGATGCCCCTATCGGAAGACACCCCGTTGACAGAAAGAAAATGGCGGTGATACGCTCAGGAGGAAGAGCAAGGAACGCAGTTACTCATTGGAGCGTAGTTGAACGCTTTGGTAGATATACGCTGATAAGATGTGAGCTTGAAACAGGGCGTACGCACCAGATAAGAGTGCATATGTCAAGCATAGGTCACCCACTGCTTGGTGATGGTGTTTACGGTGGAAGCGGCACTCAGTTTGAGGCGAAGCACAAAAGATATATCAACGGACAGTGCCTATTTGCGGCAGAGCTTAGATTGACACATCCTTCAACAAAGGAAAAAATGGTGTTTAAAGCTCCGTTGCCCGAATATTTTTCGTTTATTATGCAAGAATTAAAAAAAGAATTATTATGAAAAAATTTGAGAATATAATAATAGTAACAGACCTTGATGGAACATTCCTTAACGATAGCGAGGGGTTGGTTGAAAGAAATGTTCGCGCAGTCGAGTATTTCAAGTCCAATGGCGGGCTGTTTACAATAGCGACGGGACGCGCGACCGAGCACGCAAGGGGAGCTGTTCCACACATTGAGGAGCTTATAAACTTTCCCGCAGTTACCTGTAATGGGGCGTGTCTTTACGATTTCAGCAGAGAACAAGCTCCTTTCATAAATCAAATAGATCATGAAAGGGCGTTGAGGCTGGTAGAGCACATACATTCAAAATATCCGAGTGCGGGAGTGCGCCTATCTACCCCAGAATATTGCTTTGCCTGCACACCCGAAGATGCGAAAAATAAGTTTATATCAGAAGAGCTTAAAAAATATCCTACCTCAAATGTGATACTTCCAATGTCCGAGTGGCATAGGTTGACAATTCTTAAAATTGTAATACGGATAGACGCAGAGCTTTTGGATATTGCTTTGCCAGAGCTTTCGGAACGCTTTTCAGGAGAGTTTGAATTTACAAGGTCGTGGTCAACTATAATAGATATACAGCCAAGCGGTATTAATAAAGGGAAGACCATAAAAAAATACATAAGAGAAAGATTTGGTGATAACGCAACGCTTTATGCCTGCGGAGATTATCTTAACGACCTTGAAATGTTAAAGGAGGCTGACATTGCTGTTTGTCCCTCGAACGCGCAAAATGAGGTAAAGGAAATATGTGATCTTTGTTTGTGTTCGAACAATGAGGGACTTATTGCTGACCTTGTAGAGTACATAGAGAACAGATAAGGGAGAATTCGATATGAATATCAAGGTAATGACATTTAATCTAAGATTAAGGACACCGAATGACGGAATAAATATATTTGACAACAGACGCCCAAGGATAATCGAGGCAATAAAAGAGCAATCCCCCGATATAATAGGATTTCAGGAAGCAAACGATGTAATGAGAGATTTTTTGCGAAATGCTTTGTCGGAGGAGTATTACATTGTCGGTTGCGGTCGTAACTCAAACTATCATGGCGAAGCTACTCCAATAGCTTATAAAAAGAATATGTTTGAACTTGTAGGCTTGGATACATTTTGGCTGTCGGATACGCCTTGTGTGTCGGGGAGCAAATATGAAAATGTTGGACAATGCTGTACAAGGCTGGCGGT
>JAGCJD010000289.1 GCA_017648425.1 Clostridia bacterium
AAAGTTCTGAATAGCGAATCTGTTAAAATAAATGTTAGAACCGCCCCAGTATATAAAGTAAGGTTGCTGACCGGAAACATCACTCCATGTGCCGTTTATGGTATCTGTCATAAGTCTTACAGAAACAGTATATTCTTCTATACATGAATTAAGAGAGTTTGCCTTGTTACCTGTTACACTTGCATCGGTATCTGTACCGGGATCTCCACCCTTGAACTGAAAATGAGTTCCTGCTATGTTTGCCATTTTTGCAGTGCCGTTATCTATTTTTGTATACTCATCATCGTCTGCTATAATCAAATCAAGAGTATCAACTGCAGCGCCGTTTTCTGCCTTGTTTGCAAGCTGTTCTTCAAGTGTGTCACCCTCATAGTGCCAGTGAATGATCAGCGGATCTGCTTCGGATTCGTCTGCACTTACTGTAATTACACTGAATACGGATACTACCATAATAAGTGCCAATACCAAGCTCAATAATTTCTTAAGTTTCATAATTTGCCTCCAATTTTTTTATTTATAAAGGTTCTCGTCCTTTATATTCATTTAAAAGTGTTTGTTTTACAGTTATTTGCGTCTTTTCTTACGAGCAAGTGTCGCACAGCCAACTGCCGCTGCCATTGGAACGAATACCATTCCCATTACCATAGAGCCACAACCACTGCTTTCAGCCTCGGTTTCGGCTGCCGCGGTAGTTTCAACCTTTGTTGCGGTGGTCTCACCCTGAGGTGGAGCTACATAATCGTCAGGGAGAAGGAACTCGTCATCAATAACGACATCATCTGCCTTAACATAGTTTATAGTAGTTACCTCAGCTTGTGTGAGAGCTCTATTGTAAATTCTTATATCGTCATAGTAATAGGTCTTACCCTTATCTCTGACTCCGGGATTTGATTCATCAAGATATGTATCAACATCCGAGCCGCCGCCGAAATAGAATTTTGACAGTGCATGCAAGGGCTTTTCTCTTATCGGAATATCCGTTATGTCAGAAATCTTCATGTACTTTTCATTCCAGTCATCGGTAGAGAAGTAGCAAGTACCCTTGTAATATCCTTCAGCATCCTTTTCGATTACGACAGCTACATGAACATACATATCGTCCATAACCCTCATGCTTGTGGGGAATGATCTATCCTCTCCGTTAAGATTGGTATCATATCTGAAGGAAGCAACTCCGCCTGCATCCATGAAGAAGCGAGATCTGACTGTATAGTGGTCAATATCGGCTGTTCCATCAGGTCCTACAACAAAGAATGCTGAGTGGGGGGGATTCTTAGCCGTACCTGTTACCTTAAACTTTACATAAAGTGTATATCCTGTGGTAACAGTGCTCAGAAAATCCTGTCCCTTTCCCGTTATGGGATCCATTGCGAATTCAAGAAATTCGCTTCCCGCAGAACCGATCACTGCAACTCCATCTTCAATCTTTGAGGCATCATTACCCGCGGTGCCAAGGTCAAGATAGTTCTTGATATCGTCAGCTACTGCCTTGTTGGAGAGCTGCTCCTCAAGCGTATCGCCCTCAAAGTCCCAGTGGAGCTTTAATGCGCTATCAAGATCAGATGCGCCTTCCGCGTTCACTGTTATCGCGCTGAATGCGCTGAGCACAAACATAAGTGTCAGTGCCAAACATAATATTTTTTTCATTTTGTCCTCGTTATTAAAATATTCTTATTTTGCGTCATTAAGGCATTGCCCTAACCTGTTCAACTATACCGTTAACAGTCGTCTGCCAAGCACTCATCTGCTTAAGAGCTGTGGTGTAGTTCTTGTTGTTACCATTGTTGATAGCAGTACGGATATCTCCGCTTCTGCCTGCAAGCAATGTAACGCCTTCGGTTGCAAACAAGGACGCTCTGTCTATTGAATATACACCGACTATGTAGTCAAGCATTTCAATAAAGGTTTCAGTTCCTGCCATCATACCTTCAACAAGAGTGTTGTAGTAAGAGGGACGAACTGTCTTCATTGAGTAGAATGTGAAGTCCTCGATTATTCTACCAAGCATATCAAAGTCCTTACCAGCCATTATCGCAACGCTGGAGCTGTTGTACTGGTGACACCATGAGTAGTACTTATCCTGTGATTCATCCCACTTGGGAACGGGCAAATAGAGATAACTAAACTCTGCGTCTCTCATTACACTGTTCTTATAAGGAAGCGTTGCAATAAAGAACACTGCTCTGCCGTCCTCATAAGCATTTTTATTAGTGATACTTTCCTCATTGTTTACTGCCCAGTCCTCGGTTGCCGCAACATACATGGTGTTATCGTGGTGGCAGAAATCGTAAAGGCTATTGAATAATTCATCAAATTTGGGGTCTATACCAAATCTGAGTGAGCCGTCATTCTGCTCCTTGAGGAATGTGATGTTAGCTCCCGCCAAAACAGCGTCAACCATTACGCTATCACCAAGAGTTCCAAATGTATCATTCAAAGAGGGTCCTGGTCTTGTAGCATCGGTATCCTCATATACAGCCTCGCTGTATGTTCTGTACTTTTCAAATGTCCACTTTCCATCTCTTACGAGATCGTAGATCTCCTCAGGATCTATATGGAACACCTTTGCCAAGTCCTCGTTAAAGTTCATTGCCGAGGAGTTAGACCATGTGGTGTATGCAAAATCTCCCATGAGGAAGAAGTTTTTACCTGCTATTGATGTTTCTTTAAGAAAATCATCATACCACCACTCTTTGTCAAGCTGAATGTGGGGAATGCTCTGTGCGGCTACTGTATATCCGCGAATACCGCAAGCAAAGTTTGCCATTGTTCCCGCAAGAATGTAGTCAATTTCACCCGTCTGCGCCTCGTAATATTTCTGAGCATCACCGATAGGTCCAAGGTTTCCTCTACCAGCAGAGGGAACATAGTTAATAACTATATTGTACTTGTCCTGCATGATAGTGTTTCTTTCATAAACAGCTCTCTGAATGGGGTCGCCTGCCGCATCGCCCTCGATCTCGTTCTTAGTGGTAAGTCCACCGCTTCCCTCCTCGTAGGTAAGGAAGTTTACTTGCTTTCCACCGTAGTCAACTGCATCAAGTCCGTTGTATTCGCCCTCTGCAACTACCGTGTCAACTGTTTCATTGCCCTCTTCCTCTTCACAAGACACAAGTGTCGTGCAAAAAACACTAAGCAAAAGAGCTGTAAGCAAAAACAAGCTCAAAATTCTTTTTTTCATTT
>JAGCJD010000290.1 GCA_017648425.1 Clostridia bacterium
AGTATTAAAACAGGTAATAAAGAGGATAATTCCTCCCATGTCAAATGAAATAATAACGCTTGTTAAGGATACTGCTCTTGCGCGTGTTATTGCTGTTGTTGAGATACTTAAACTCGCTGAGCAGCTAGCAAGCCGCGCGCTTCTTTGGCCGCTGTTCTATACAGGCGCATTTTATCTGCTGTTTGTCGGTGCGCTTACGCTTTTGTTCAATTATTTTGAAAAGAAGCTCAGCTATTTTAAGGCGTAAAGGAGAAGGTCATGTCATTACTTACTGTTTCTGATATAAGAAAAAATTTCGGCAAGACCGAGGTTCTCAAAGGAATAGATTTTTCTCTTGAAAAAGGAAAGGTACTTTCTATAATTGGATCTTCTGGAAGTGGAAAGACTACCCTGCTCCGCTGCCTTAATTTTCTTGAAGTACCTGACAGCGGTACTATTGCTATTAATGATAAAGTAATTTTTGATGCTTCAAAAAACAAAAAATCACGCGAAAGCGAGATCAGAAGCAACAGATTACATTTTGGTCTGGTCTTTCAATCATTTAATCTTTTTCCGCAATATAATGTTCTTGACAATATAACACTTGCTCCGCTTATGCGACTTAAAGAGCAAAAGCTTACGGTTGAGGAAAAAAAGCACGCAGTTGAGCAAATAACTTCAAACGCATATGAGCTTTTGGAAAAGGTGGGACTTACCGAAAAGGCTAAATCATATCCGTGCGAACTTTCTGGTGGTCAGCAACAACGCGTTGCAATTGCTCGTGCACTTGCGCTTTCCCCCGATGTTCTTTGCTTTGACGAGCCTACATCTGCGCTAGATCCTGAACTTACTGGTGAGGTTTTGCGTGTAATAAAGGAGCTTAAATCCACCGACTGCACCATGATAGTTGTAACTCACGAAATGGAATTTGCAAAAAATATTTCTGATCATGTTATTTTCATGGCAAACGGAATTATTGAGGAGGAAGGCACTCCCGAGGAATTGTTTGATAATCCCAAATCGCCTCTTACTCAGGCATTTTTGAGAAAATCGGATGAATTGTTTTAAAATATAAAAAAGGCTTCCTACCAGAGGAAGCCTTTTTTATTAAAATTTAGTTTCCACAACCGCATTTTCCATGCTTATCGTTGTGAGTAGGTATAAAATCAGGCGGACAGAATTCGGAGGTAGGAAATGCCATAGAACGGAATACCGAGCAAGGATCGTCCTCCTCATTTGAAATGCAGATCTTATCGGGAACGCAGTATTCACTTGCGTTTATGAGATATTGTGCAGGTCTTACTATTCTCACTACCGAGAAAACACCCAACGAAACAGTTAAAAACTTTCCATTACTGTCATTCAACTGTTCGCCAAGTCCACCTGCAATTCCTCTCGGTATATCGCCACAACAGCAGCAACAGCAGTTGCAAATATCATCAGGCTCCCTTACCTTTGCGTTAAGAATTATAGGATCAACAGCTTCTACAATTGCAACAGGAACATTTTTCATATATTCGCAAGGTTCAGGGACCTTGCAAAAATCCGAGCAATCTCCACTGCTCTTGAAAATGCTTACATTGCTTTCACTTCCATAAAGAATAACCTTTTTATCAAGAACGGCAATACCTTCAAATTCCTGAGATCTTCCTCCACACATACACGCTTCAAGGCATATTTTTACATAGAACTTGATATTTACCGTGTAAAATCCACGATTAAATTTTATTGGGTCAATGCAAATTTGTGTCCAGCATATGTGAGCGCTTTTAGCGCGAATATTTGTGGTATGCTCAAGGATCTCGTTGCCAAATCCCGTCAACAATACCTTTACATCCTCAAAGCAATCTCTGTCACGACAAGAGTCCAGAACGCGATTGGTATCAATACAGACAGTTTCATTCTTGGTTATATTTTTGTCTGTATTCCCACAGGGAAATCTGTTTTCAGACATATTGTTTTCCTCCTAAATATGATTATCGAGCAATAGCTCTTTCCATAACATTTTATGCATGACATTAAATTTTGACAATTGATAACCGAGTGTATTTTTGATAAAAATTTAAATTTTTTCAAAAACAAAAAAATATTTGTAATAAGGACTTGAAAAAATACGAAAAATGTATTAAAATATAAGAGTATTTATTTAATTATATTACTGCGAGGGATTTATGTATAATAAAGGGTTTGATAACGATAAATATATTGAGCTTCAATCAAAGAAAATTCTCGAAAGAATTTCAAGCTTTGGTGGAAAGCTTTATCTTGAATTCGGTGGAAAGCTGTTTGATGATTATCATGCGGCCAGAGTTTTGCCCGGATTTTGTCCTGACAGTAAAATAAAAATGCTTATCAATATGAAAGAAAATGCCGAAATGATCATTGTAGTTTCTGCTACATCAATCGAACAGAACAAGGTTCGTAGCGATCTTGGCATAACCTATGATATGGATACGCTTCGCCTTATAGATGCCTTTACAGAGGCGGGAATTTATGTTGGAGGCGTTGTTATTACACAGTATTCAAATCAGCCCGCGGCCGATGCCTTTATAAAGCGCCTTGAAAATTTGGGAGTAAAGGTCTATAAGCATTATCCTATTGAGGGTTATCCAACAAATGTTCGAAAGATCGTCAGTGATAACGGATATGGAAAGAATGAGTATATAGAAACCAAAAAGCCTCTTGTTGTAATAACTGCTCCTGGTCCCGGAAGCGGAAAAATGGCAACATGTCTTTCACAGCTTTATCACGACCATAAGCGCGGTATAAAGGCAGGATATGCAAAATTTGAAACCTTCCCTATTTGGAACTTGCCCCTCCAACATCCTGTAAACATGGCATATGAGGCGGCAACAGTTGACCTTAATGATGTAAACATGATAGATCCTTATCATTTGGAGGCTACCGGAATTACAGCAGTAAACTACAACAGAGATATTGAAATATTCCCTGTTCTTCAAGCAATGTTCAAGCAAATATACGGAGAATGCACCTATAAGTCCCCCACGGATATGGGTGTAAATATGGCAGGATACTGTATAGTTGATGATGAAGCTGTTTGCAACGCTTCAAAAATGGAGATAGTCAGAAGATATTACGATACGCTTTGCCGTAAACTCAATGGAACTGCTGATGCTGATGAGGTATACAAGAGCGAACTCATAATGAGCAAGGTAGGAATAGATACCTCTTACAGACGCGTTGTTAAGGCGGCTCTTGATAAGGCAGAGGCTACGGGAGGACCTGCCGCTGCTATTGAGTTGGGTGACGGCACGATAGTAACAGGAAAGACCTCTAAGCTTATGGGCGCATCAGCGGCAGCACTTTTGAATGCTCTAAAAAAGCTTGGTGGAATAGACGATTCACTGCTGCTGCTCCCCGCTGTTCTTATGGAACCGTTGCAAAAGCTCAAGGTTGAAAACCTTGGAAACTCAAATCCCAGACTGCATTCCGATGAGGTCTTGATCGCCCTTGCTATTTCCGCAACGACCAACCCCGTGGCAGCTATGGCTATGGAGCAGTTACCCAAGCTCAGGGGCTGTCAAGCTCATGTAAGCGTAATGCTCTCCAATATAGATATTACGATATACAAAAAGCTTGGTATTGATCTTACCAGCGAATCGATTCATGCAACAAAAAAGCTTTATCACAAGCAATAAAAAAGATAACGAGTGCATTGCACTCGTTATCTTTTTTATTTAATAAATTTCAGCGGGCTTGTTTTTTAATATTGATACAAGTCTTGATGTGCCAAGTCTGTCTGCACCCAAGGAAATAAAGTGCTCTGCGTCTTCAAAGCTCTTTATGCCGCCAGCCGCTTTTATCTTTACATTCTTCCCTACGCATTTTGAAAATAATTCTATATCGTCAAATGTTGCTCCGCCACCTGCAAATCCAGTGGAGGTCTTGATATAATCAGCTCCCGAAAGAGTAACTATCTCGCACATTTTTGATTTTTCTTCAAGCGTTAAAAGGCAAGTTTCTATAATTACTTTTAGTATCTTATTCTGACACACGACTTTGATTTGCTTGATTTCGTCAAGAACCTTATCAAATCTGCCGCTTTTTACATCACCGATATTAATTACCATATCAATCTCGTCAGCGCCGTCAGCAATAGCCTTGGCTGTTTCTGCTACCTTAATATCCATTGTGTTGTATCCATTAGGAAATCCAATCACAGTACAAACTGCAATTTTTCCATTAAGGTATTTTTTACAAAAGCCAACAAATGAAGGTGGAACACAGACTGATGATGTTTTAAACTCAATCGCTTCATCGCACAGTTGCTTTATCTCTGCTTCGGTTGCTGTTTGAGAGAGCAAAGTATGATCCACCTTTGACATTATAAGATCAACATTCATTTTCTCACCCAATTATTCAGCTATTGACCAGCTTATGATCAATTTGATTTTATTGTTTATATCTGTGTCAACAAATTTGATGTTAATCTTATCTCCAGCTGTAACGAGCATAAGCGCTTCATCCTCGGCGAGAGATCTCTTATAAAGATTACCATCATCACCATTGATATAAACAACAGTTTCTCCGTTAAGCGTTGCCATTCTTACATCAGTAACGGTTACTGAGGCTTCCTGTGTGTTGTCGGGAACAGTAGGCTCGGGCTGTTCATCGGAAATTATGCCCTCATTCTTTAAGAGCTCCATATATTTTTGTTTTGCCTCTACCTGTGTAGTTCCGGTGGCAACAATGCTGTAATTTTCAACATTTACAAGCGCATAGAGTTTTACTAATCCTGCGTTATCTTTAAGAACCATTATATAGGTTGCTTCACCAGCCGCATTAATGAGCGACGGGAACGATGCCACATATCCCTTCTCCTGAACCTCACCTTGCGCCGCCTGCATTGCAGAATACTCCTCAGCGCCTATAACGGGATAGAATTTATACTCTCCTGTTCTTGCGTTGCTTATAATAAATCCAATATTACTTTCATCACTGCTTACAGATGTAACACCTGTAAAGAACCAAACATCGTCATCAATAACAATATAACCGAAATCATCGGTAGTTACTTTACAATCCTTGTTTCCGATAATGCTGTTCCAATATCCGTTTTTCAATGTTCCGTACCAATCGTACTTCTGTGAAGCAAGAGCTCCCGTAAAGACATTATCTACCCAAGAAGGAACATTTTCAAGTGAATAGAGTTCATGTGAACCATCACACGGATTGAATACGACAACTTCATAAACATCCATAGCACCGAAAATTCCTACCTTAGGCCTCATACAAGAAACTATATAATAGGGATTTCCCTCATCGTCTATTTCAAAAGAATAATTACCAAATATTTTTGTCGGATAAGAAAATCTCAGTTTTCTGTGTAGATCCTCGTCAAAATATGCGCTGTCCACATATTTCATTGGCTCTTTCAATTCTATATATTGCGCAGAGCTATTTACAGGATCTACCATTACCATACCAGGTATACCCTGCGAACGATTATTAAACCATTTAAAGAAATCCACATATTCGAGGTTAGCAACCTTTTGAGGTGTTCCCTGATAATTTATCTGTGAATATGAAGCGCCTACCTGATATTGTGAAACGACATCGGACAAAGCGCCGAGAGTTCTATCGCCTATTTTTGTGGCAGAATCAGTATCCATAAGAGCAATGTTTGTTACAAGGCCTGTTTCCGGCATATCCTCTTCAAATACAGCCTCTTCAACAGTAATTATATTTGAATATTTCTCAGCATTCAAAAAGGTAGAAGAAAGGATACCGCCCAATATCAATACAACTACGGGAATAGCAACTACGACAATGAGTATTTTTAAGGATTTAATTCCCTTAAATGTGTTTTTTAAACCGACAGACTTAGTAAATCCGAGAAGCAAATAAGCTAAGCCATAGACTACTGTCATAAAAATTAATGACAACCAGAATTCCTCGCTATGAAAATTTATAGCGGGTACATAAACATAAAAGCCAATTGCGGCAACAACAAGCGTTATCAACGCGGCAATAGCAATTCTAGTGATTTTTTTCATACAAATTCTCCTTATATTTTAAGTAGCTTTTTCATCAAAATCAAATACGCACTGTCCGTCGGATATTTTTAAATAAGCGTCAAATTGCGTGCCTTTTTTTGATGTAAAGCCTTTTATTTTCGAGCTTCTCCCTGTTTCAAGAAGAAGCTTTGCATTAGATACGGAAATAGTTCTGTTACATACCGATGTCCATATTTTAAATTTACAACCGTTTTTATAATTCATACAGCCGTATGAAAACTTTCCGCGCTTTACCTCGCTACCGCAAATGGGACATATACCTATAATATCTCCAAAAAATCCTATATCAGCATCATCCTCAATGGAGGTTTGCTTGATTTCAAAATATTGCTTGATCTCATTTTCCGCTAAAAGTACACTATCGCGGATCTCAATTTCATTTCTGAAAACTTTTTTAAGAGCTTTGCCCATATCAGAAGTCTTATGCTTATCCATATTGATGCCAAGGCGCGCAAGCGACTCTATCATGTATATGCCATCAGGAAGAATAGTATATACATCTTTTTTTAGTTGAATATAATTACTTTTTCTGGCGTTATCTATAATTCCCGTACGAGTTGCCTCAGTGCCGAGCTCCACTCCCTCAAACATTGCCTTGTATTCCTCGGCGTCATCTGCACCAACAGAATCGTCAATAGCAAGCTTTTCTTCCCTGAATGGGTTTTTTAAATAATTATTCAAGGTTTCTATCGTGTAATGCTTTGGCGGAGAGGTTTCTTTTTCGCATGGCTTAAAGTTGATATTAACAACATCACCATTTTTTAGTTCGGGAAGAATTTTATCCTTTTGAGATGTATCATCATATTTTGTCCAGCCCTTTTCTTTAATCGTGAGCCCTTTCAAAACAAAATCCTCAAGCTCACCAACTCTGACCGTCATTTCTACTTTTTCTACAATACACTCCTCAGCGCAAAATACAGCAATAAATCTCCTGAATACAGTAGAATAAACCTGTGTTTCAGGCACTGAAAGGCTATTTTTAGAAGGTATTTTATAGGTTGGTGTAATGGCAGAGTGCGATTCTATCTTACTGTCATCAAAAATAGTTTTTTTATCCTTGAAAGCAACAGGGTAACCCAGCTTTGCACAACCCGCAAGTATTTTCTTTACCTTGTCCTTTTCGGCGGTGGCAAGATATTCTGAGTTTGTTCGAGGATAAGTCAGATATCCCTCCTCATATAGCTTTTGAACGATTTCAAGACTTTGCGCCATTGACATTTTATATTTTTTTCCAAGCACACTCTGTAACTTCGATAGCGAATATAATTTTCCGCAGAAAAGAGTATCCTTTTTTCTTTTTAATGAAGAAACGACCGCGCTGCATGAATTGTATTCACTACACTTTTTTTCAGCATCGTTGAACTTTTTACCGTCAAACCGAAGCTTACTGTTAAGTTCAACGACCTGTCCGTTGGTCATCTCCTTGCTCGATATAGAATAATATTTTTCAGGAACAAAATTTTTTATCGCCATATCTCTGTCGTATATTGCTTTTACTATTGGAACGATAACTCGTCCTACTCTTAAAAGCGTTCCCGTTCGGAGAGTGGCATATCTCGTAAGATTTACTCCATATAACCAGTCAATATATGTTCTCGCATATCCTTCATTGGCAAGACTGTCATATTCAGAATCGTCCTTCATTGAGTTGAATGCGGATAGAACCGTTTCGGGAGTTTGATCTGGCAACCAAAGTCTTTTTACGACCTTAGGCTTTTCCAATACATTTGAAATACAGTTGCGAATTATTATTTCGCCTTCTCTATCGGCGTCACCTGCATTGACTATCGTATCAACATCTTCTCTGTTGCACAGAGCTTTGATAACTTCTATTTGCTTGATAACACCGTTGTCGTCCTTTTGGTCCTTACCTTTTTTTATTTGATAGTGAAATTCTTCGGGAAAACACGGCAAATTGCTCATGCTCCAATGCGGATTTCCGTCCTTGGGTGGGTTGTAATATTCAATATCAGCCAACGAAAACAAGTGTCCGAACGCCCATGTTATTATGCATTCCTTGCCCTCAAGATAACCATCTCTGCGTTGAAAGTTACCGATACTCGCCGCAATATTTCTGCCAAGGCTTGGCTTTTCCGCGATTATAAGTATCATTTTACCTCCAATTTCAAGTAGAGCCTCCGGCAAAACACCGAAGGCTCTACTATTGTATATTAATTACTTGCTCACAGATATTTCTTAACTGTATCGCTAGCTTCTTCAACAGGAATTGAAGATGTGATAGTTACTTTTACATTGAGCTTTGCTGTCAAAGTATTTATTTCCTCAACAAATTTATCAAAATCAGCGTAATCGTTGCCGCAAATCTTAAGTGCAGAATCTACAAACAGGTCGGTTACATCGTGATTGCTGGAAAGAATACCCGCAATAAATCCATAAAGTGACTGTGCGTCTGCTACAAAATATTCATCAACATCTATGAGTCTTGCCTTGTACTTAACATCATAGCGGAGTTTTGTTCCTTTTTCAATACAAACTACATCACCCTGAGAATTTTCTACTGCAGTATTAACCAGATTGATGAGCTGTTTGGTTTTTCCGGTGCCTTTTACACCAATTATTAATTTTAACATAACGGACCTCCGATAATTTTTTTGCAGATTATCTCTGCTCAATTATATTATAACAGATAAAGGTAAATTTTGCAAGAGTAAATTTGCAAAAAACTAATTATTTTAATCTTTCTTCAAGCTGCTTTTTTTGTTCCTCATATCCGGGCTTTCCGAGAAGAGCAAACATATTCTTTTTATACTCCTCAACACCTGGCTGGTTGAAAGGATTTACACCAAGCAAATATCCCGAAACACCACAAGCAAATTCAAAAAAGTAAATGAGATATCCAAGAGAATATTCATCACGGTTTTCAACCTCTATAAGTATGTTGGGCGCGCCTCCGTCAACATGAGCGAGTATAGTAGCCTTCATTGCCTTTTTGTTGATTTCATTCATATCAACGCCTGCAAGGAAGTTAAGTCCATCTATATTTGCCTCATCGTAAGGAACCTCAAAGCTACAATTTTCGTTCTTTACAGAAACGACCGTTTCAAATAAATTGCGGCTTCCGTCCTGAATAAACTGTCCAAGCGAATGAAGGTCTGTTGAAAAGATTACAGAAGACGGGAAAATTCCCTTTCCATCCTTACCCTCGCTTTCACCATAGAGCTGCTTCCACCACTCGTTAAACATAGTGGCATAAGGCTCGTAGCTAACGAGAATTTCAGTTGATTTACCCTTGCGATACAAGAGATTTCTAATGGCAACATACTTCATGCAATCGTTCTTATCAACACTTGTGTTTGATGTATAGTTTGTTGAAGCATCAGCCGCGCCCTTCATAAGGCTGTCTATATCAATTCCTGCAACAGCGATAGGCAAAAGTCCTACTGCTGTAAGTACGGAAAAGCGTCCGCCTACATCGTCAGGAACAACAAATGTTTCGTATCCGCTCTCATCGGCAAACTTTTTAAGCGTTCCCTTAGACTTATCGGTGATAACGAAAATTCTTTCCTTTGCTTCGTCTTTTCCATATTTGCTTTCAAGCATTCCGCGAAGCACACGGAAAGCGATTGCAGGCTCTGTTGTAGTACCTGACTTTGAAATAACACATACGCAAACATCCTTGCCCTCACAAATGGAGGTAAGCTCAACAAGTTCCGAAGCGCTCAAATTGCAACCGGCAAAATAAATATCCGGAGTTTCTTTTTTAAGAGAATTATACTTCTGAGATTTTATAAATTCAATAACGGCTCTGGCGCCAAGATACGAGCCACCAATTCCTATAACTACAAATATATCACATTTCTTTTGAATTTTTTCAGAGGCTATCTTAATTCTTGAAAATTCCTCTTTATCATAGTTGTGGGGCAGATCGATCCAACCAAGAAAGGCATTACCTTCTCCGGTTCTGGATACAAGCGTCTTGTGAGCTTGCTCAATATCTTTTCCAATTTCATTGATTTCCTCGTCACTAACGAACGATTTTACATACTTCTCGTTAAGATTAATAGTCATTTTTTTCTCCTGATATTAAATTAGGACTATATTATATAACAAAATTTGAACTTTTTCTATAATAATCTTTGATTTTTTTGTAACAAAATTTGCCTGTTTCTGTAAACTAATTCATAATTATACAAAAAAACTTATTTAAAGCATATTTTAGATAAAATTTTCAAAAAAATATCAACAAATCCTATTGGTTGTATATTCTCTATTGACAATATCTCCGCAACTCCAATTACACCACCATCAACCGAATATGTAACAGTTCCTAACTATTGTCCCAGGGATACAGGAGCCTTTACTGTATTGGAAATTTCAATGGATTTGCTTACCTTATTGATATTTTTCTTTTCTATCACTGCAACTATCCCCTGCTCCTCTGCTGAGCATATGTTCTTTTTACCCGAAACAACATTTACAGTATGAGCCCCAACACTGTTTCTAAATAAAGTAAAATTTGAAAATCCATAGTTAAGTAATGCTGTTGCCGCGTTGTTTCTTGCGTCTCTGCTAGGAGATCCCATTATGACGGCAATTAAAGTCATTCCATCGCGTGTAGCGGTCGCTGTAATACAAAAGCCCGCCTTAGCGGTAGAGCCCGTTTTTAAGCCTGTTGCGCCCTTATAGAAGCGTATCAATCTATTTGTATTACTAAGCCCGAATTCTCCATTTCGTATGGTATCCATCCAAATACTGCTATATTCCGTTATTTTCGGATATTTTATTAACTCGCGTGACATTATGGCAATATCAAGAGCAGAGGTAACATGGTTTTGCGTTGTGTCGTCAAGTCCATTCGTATTTTCAAAATTCGTGTTTTCCATACCCAATTCGCGCGCACGCTCATTCATTGACGCCACAAACGCTTCCTCTGTTCCTGAAATACTTTCAGCAAGCGTTACCGCCGCGTCATTAGCCGAAGAAATAACTACGCTTTTTAGTAAATCGTCAACTGACATCTTTTCCCCAGGTTCTAAAAAAATCTGCGAGCCACCCATTGAACAAGCATGCTCACTTGCGGTCAAAATGTCATCATATTTTAGCCTGCCCTCCTCTATTGCTTCCATTACAAGCAGTAAAGTCATTACCTTTGTTACCGAGGCAGGCGGTAATTGTTCATTCTCATTGTTACAATATAAAATTTTTCCTGTTTCTGCCTCCATCAACACAGATGATTTACAATCAAGCATCAAGGCTGAGCTCTGCGCTTGCTCTGCGTACGCCCCAAAAGCAAGATTTGAAAGCAAAAGAGAACTCAAAATTAACATAGAGATTATTTTTACTATTCTTTTTTTCATATATTGCCTCCACAAATTTATTCAAAACAATATATGCAAAATAATTTATTTGAATGCGAAAACAAAAAACGGCACTCAATAATGAATACCGTTTTTTTATTAAACATCACGCCTGCCCTCAATTGCTCTGCCCAAAGTTATCTCGTCAGCATATTCAAGGTCAGATCCAACAGGAATGCCGTATGCAAGACGAGTTACCTTAACACCAAGCGGTTTAAGATACTTTGATAAATACATCGCTGTGACTTCACCGTCCTGCGTAGGATTAGTAGCAACAATGACCTCTTGAACATTATTCTCACCAACTCTTTGTATAAGCTCCTTAATAGAAAGCTTGTCTGGTGTAATGCCGTTCACAGGTGAAATAGAGCCGTGAAGAACATGATACACACCCTTGTATTCTCGAACCTTTTCGATGGACATAAGGGCTTTTACATCCTCAACCACACAAATCACCGAAGGATCACGAGAAAGATCTGAGCATACATAGCAAATATCCTTATCCGTAAGATTACCGCAAACAGGACACTTATGTATTTTTGTTTTAGCCTCAATAATTGCATTGGCAAACGCTTCCGCATCTTCTTCATTGAGCTCGATAACCGAAAATGCCATGCGCATAGCCGATTTTCTGCCCACACCTTTAAGTCTTGCTAACTTCTCTGAGAGTATTTGCAAGGATTCAATATAATCGGTCATATCAGAACATACCGGGGAGGCCAATGCTTCCCGTTATCTTGGACATTTCCGCGCTGTTTGTATCCTCGACACGCTTTATTGCTTCGTTTACGGCAGCAACAAGAATATCCGATAATGTTTCTATATCATCGGGATCTACAATTTCAGGTTGAATATCAATAGAAAGTATTTCCTTTTTACCATTTATCTTTACACCGACGACACCGCCACCTGCGGAGATATCATATTCTCTGGAATCAAGCTCCTCTTGGAGCGCTGCCATATCCTCTTGCATTTTCTGCGCCTGCTTTATCATGGCGTTCATGTTTTGAGGGCCACCGCCCATACCCTTTGGAATATTTGCTCTCATTTTTTTATCTCCTTTATATGTTTAAATCGTCAAGGTCGTTAAAATCCTCGCTCTTACCAACCTCAAATACTACATCTGTCGGCATAACCGTTTTGTTTAAATTAATACACAGCGCCGCAACAATGTCGTCGAATATACCCGAGCTTTCAATTTTATGCTTTGCAAATTCATTTTGAAAGCGTATATAAAATTTACCATCATTGCTTATATATGCTCGCGCCATTCTTAAAAATGGTGATATAACTACATCTCCCGACACTGCTTTTTCAACGACCTCGCTCCACCCCTTAAATGGCTTTATAACTTCACTCTCCACTGCTTTACTTGGAACTTCGTCAATGATATTCAAAACATTATCCGAAATTTTTTCGGGGGTACAATTATTTTCGGGCTCAACTGAAATCTTAGGCTCGACCATGTAAGCAATATTTTTACCAATGGCAACCATATTCTCGAGCTTTGATATTCTTGACAATAGCGAATCAATTGAAGTATCAAGCATTGGATCACTCATTTTTATAAGCGCCATTTCCGCGATTACTCGCTTTGAATCTCCCGCTTTTTGCATAGAATAAAACGCTTCATCAAGTATTTTACAATGCCATATCAAGGTCTGTTTAGTAAAGAGCTCACATGAACGCCTGATTTGTTCGCTTTCATTTTCAGTCAAATCAAGATATTTATCAGCGGAGGCCGTTGTTTTCATAACAAGCATATCTCTGAAATATGATATCAACTCCTGCCAAAACACAGAAATATCCTTAGAGGACGCCATGACATCATTGACAACAGAAAAGATTGCGTCAAAATTTCCTTTTGCAATAGCGCTTACAACACTTATTATATTATCGCGACCACCTGATCCCAATGTTTCGCTAACAGATTTAATATCTATGCTGCTCTGAGGACCTGCGCACAGTTCCAAAAGACTTATAGCATCACGCATACCGCCCTGCGCAGCCTTTGCAATTATCCTTAAAGCATCATTTTCGTATTTTATTCCCTCATTATTTGAAATATAAGCCAAACGATCCATTAAGACCTGAGTGGAAATACGCCTGAAATCAAATCTTTGACAGCGTGAAATTATTGTGGTAGGTAGCTTATGAAGTTCTGTGGTTGCAAGAACAAAGACTACATGTGACGGAGGCTCTTCAAGCGTCTTTAAAAGCGCGTTAAATGCGCTTCCACTGAGCATATGGACCTCATCGACAATATAGACTCTGTATTTGAGAGCTGAGGGCATATAAACGACCTCATCACGAATATCACGAATATTGTCAACTCCATTATTGGAAGCCGCGTCCATTTCAAGAACATCAGTAGCCGCTCCGCTATTAATGGCAACGCAGGAGGAACAGCAATTACACGGATTTCCGTTTATTGGATTTTCACAGTTTATTGCCTTGGCAAGTATCTTTGCGCAAGTAGTTTTTCCTGTTCCGCGCGAGCC
>JAGCJD010000291.1 GCA_017648425.1 Clostridia bacterium
ACAGAGGCGTACAGCGAAAACGGCGCGCTATACTGCGATGACAGCATAAGCGATTACGCAAGAACATCTGACACTACTAAAAACGTGGTGTCCATCGGACAAACGGTTGCAGACATCCTCAATCAAAGCGGAGTATCTACGATTCATTGCACCGTTCTTCACGACAGCCTTCAATACAAGGACTCGTATGCGCGTGCCGAGCAAACGATAAAAGCGTATCTTGAGGAATACCCCTCAATAAAATTAGTTATCGATATCCACCGAGATTCGATAGTAAAATCAAACGGCGAGCTTGTGCGACCTGTCGCCGAGCTTAACGGTGAGGCGGCGGCTCAGCTCATGTGCGTTGTCGGAAGCGATTGGGCGGGAGACGCCTGTCCCAACTGGGAAAATAATTTATCGCTCGCACTTAAATTGCGAGGTCTGCTGAATGACGAATGCGAAAATATTTGCCGTCCCGTTTTTCTTAAGGGCAACACATATAATCAAGAATTAGCTCCCTTTTCTCTGCTTATCGAGGTAGGCGCAAGCGGAAACAGCATAGAGGAAGCAAGACGAAGCGCAGCTTTGCTCGCACAGTCCATTGCTAAATTGATTTCTCAAATATAATGCTCCAAAATCGGAATAATTTTGCAAAAACCTCTTTACAAACTCCAAAAAGTGTGGTATAATCATTCCATAAACGGAATTGGAGGGGCTATGAATTACATTGACAGAATAAAAAAGCTCAAAAGTGAAAAGAAAATAACGAACGACAAGCTCTCAGAGCTTACAGGAATTCCTCTCGGCACGCTAAGCAAGATCATGGCGGGTATAAGCGATTCACCCAAGCTTTCAAACATCGTTGCAATAGCCGATGCGCTCGGCTGTTCACTTGATTACATTGTCAACGGAACTCCCGACAATGACAATAATTACACGCTCTCTCCCGATGAAATGGATTTTATTGAGGTTTTCCGCGCGCTTGACGCTCACTCCAAGGAGGTCGTAAGAACTGTCGCAAAAATGGAGTCCGAGCGTATTGCTGACCTTAAACAGCCTCAGAGCGCACCTCAAAGAAAAGCAAAGGTTCTTTCCACCCCCGCCGCTATTTCCGGTGTCGGAAAAAGAAATATATTCCTCTACGACCTCTCCGTATCCGCCGGAACAGGTGTGTATCTTGATGACGCAGAGGCTACCGAAATATCTATCCCCGATAACGACAGAACTCGCATTGCTGACTTTGCTTTGCGCATAAGCGGAAACAGTATGGAGCCTAAATACCATGACGGAGATATCGTGCTGGTCGAAGACACAGACTGTGTTGAGGTAGGCGAGCTTGGCATCTTCGTGCTTGACGGAAACGGATATTTCAAAATGTTCGGTGGTGACAGACTTATTTCTCTCAACAAAGATTACGGCGATATTCTGCTTCACGGATATTCCGAGGTGGTTTGCTGTGGCAAGGTAGTCGGCAAATTAAAGAAGCGCGGTTAAATTATTATATATCATAACGGGGCTGCTTCATTTAGCGC
>JAGCJD010000292.1 GCA_017648425.1 Clostridia bacterium
CCTACATATCCCTCGGGTATAGCCATTGATATTCCCGTATGAACGAGAACTGTTTGCGAGGGCTGTATTGTTATAGCCTCATCTGTGCATGCATAAAGATCCGCGCCTGCTGCGAATAGTGAGCCGTATGTCGGCACGATCGCCTTGTCGTTAAGCTTTTTTATGTTTATGGTGAAATTCATTTTGAGCATTCCTTTCTGTCTGAGTGTAAAAAGAACGGTGCGCGTTTCGGCACACCGTTCTTTTTTTGCCTTAAGCAACCATTATATAAAGAACAACTACGAGAATAACGAATACAAAGGACAAAACTGTGGTAGCTCTTGCAAGCATCTTGTCACGAGTTTTGCTCTTGCCCTTGGCAAAAAATGTTTCTGCCGCACCTGCGATCGTACCCGAAAGTCTTTTATCCTTGCCCGATTGAAGAAGAACAAGTCCTACGAGAACAACAGCAACGAGTATTACTATTATTCCCATTACGATTTCCATAACTCCCATTGTTTAACACCTCCAATTAAGTTTTAACGCCCCAATACAAGGACGGATATAGTCATTAACGGATATATTGTATCATAAATGCTTTAAAAAATCAATACCTATTTTGATTTTTTTTGAAAAATTACTTATTTGCTAAGTTTTCCAATACTTCCAAGGACAAAACAAACACCGAATGCAATTATATCCGCGCATACTACGGTAGGTCCTACGGGTGTGGAAAGCAGGATAGAGGAAATTATTCCAACGCATGCGCACACTACGGAGATTATTGCCGAGCAGATAACTACTCCCTTAAAGCTTTTGCACACTCTCATGGACGAGAGGGCGGGGAATATAACGAGCGCTGAGATAAGCAGTGAGCCGACAAGGCTCATGGCGAGAACTATTATTACCGCTATGACTACCGCAACGAGAAGATTGTAAACGGTTGCGTTCAGTCCTGCCGCGCGGGAAAATCCCTCGTCAAATGTTACGGAGAATATTCTGTTATAAAACAGCACGAACAGAGCCAACACAACAACTGACATTACAAGGCATACCCACAGGTCTGTTTTTGAGAGAGTAAGTATTGAAAACGAGCCGAACAGCGTACTGCAAACATCGCCCGATACATTGGCGGATGTCGAGAATACGCTCATCAACAGATAGCCGACTGCCAGCGAGCCAACGGAGATCATGGCTATTGCCGCATCTCCCTTTATTCTTGTGCTTTGTCCTGCGCGTAAGAGAAGTATTGCAGAGATGACGGTTATGGGCAACACCACCAGCATATTGTTGGTCAATCCTATTACGGCGGCTATTGCCATAGCGCCGAACGCCACATGTGAAAGTCCGTCACCTATGAACGAAAATCTTTTGAGCACAAGCACAACGCCGAAAAGCGCTGAGCAGAGGGACACGAGCACTCCGACAACAAAGGCGTATATGACGAAATCATAGGAAAAATATTCGATAAGAGTATCAAGTAATTTCATTACGCCTCACCTCCCTCGGCGGGGAACAGAGAGCTTGCTCTGTATTCTTCCACGCTCCTGAAAAAGTGTGGAGAGCCTCCCATATGAAGTATTTTGTTGGCGTATCTTATTGATGCCGATATATCGTGGGTTACCATTATTACGGTTGTGTGCGATTTTTTATTGAGCAAATATATAGTTTCATACATATCTGCTGTTGCCGCGGGATCAAGTCCCGAAACAGGTTCGTCGAGCAGAATTATCTTTTTTGTTGCGCATAACGCCCGCGCAAGCAGAGTTCTTTGCTGTTGTCCGCCTGAAAGCGAGCTGTAAGGTCTGTCTGCAAGGTCGCAAATGCCAAGCTGCTTCATGGCATCGTGCGCTCTTAATCTATCCGCCTTGCTATAAAAGAATTTTTTGCCAAGGCTTCCTATACAGCCCGAGAGAGTTACCTCTCCGACAGTGGCGGGAAAATCTCTTTGGAGCTCACTTTGCTGAGGAAGGTATCCGATAGAGCCCGTAGATGTTCCGTCCCCCTTTATTATTTCACCCCCGAGAGGTGAGTGAAGTCCAAGGAGAGCCTTCATCAGAGTGCTTTTTCCCGAGCCGTTCTCGCCGACTATGCAGAGATAATCTCCTGCTTCTATTTCGAAGTTTACATTTTTACAGACCGCTTCTCCGTTATATCCGAGAGAGAGGTCGCGACATATGATTTGGGACATATTTAATCCTTTGCTTTGAACAATTTTTGCAGAACGGCGGTGTTTGCTGTCATTATGTCTATATAGCTTGCTCCGTCCTCTATATCCTGCGAGGTAAGCGATTGCATTGAATTTAGCGCGAGAGCCTCTGCATTCTTTTTGGTAGCTTGGGAAATCACCTTGCTTACCAGCGCATCGTTGGGGCTTTCTGTTGTAAGAACACAATTATATTCGCTTTCGTCAAGCTTTTCTGCAAGCTCAATTATGGTGCTGAAATCGGCGTTTGTGTCGGTCGTACAGCCCTCGAATGCGGCATAATACGGTATATTATAATCAGAGAAAAGATAAACGAACGGAAATCTGTCCGCAAAGACTACGGGTGAGCTCGCATCAACGCACATGTCCGTAAGTGCTTTGTCAATTCCTTCAAGTGTTGAAATATAGCTTTTTGCGCTTTGAGATATTTTCTCCGCGTTTATTTCGCTTTTTTCACTCAACACATGACAGATGTATTCACACGCTATCATAGCGTTTTTTACAGACAGCCAGATGTGCTCGTCCATGGTATTGTCATGGTCGTGCTCGTGATGATCCTCACTCTCCGAGGCAACGCTTTCCTTTGATATGCCGTGCTTTGACATTCCGTCAATGCTTGACAGCTCGACAGCAACGGCATTCTCTGAAATTGAGTCGCTCACCCATTTGTCGGATTCGCCACCGACATATATTACAATATCACTGTTTTTTATACTTGCCATATCCGAAAATGACGGCTGAAAGCTGTGCAGGTCTGCTCCGTTTTGCACTAAGAGCTCTACCTCTATGTTCTCTGTGTCCTGCGTTATGCTTTTTACCCAATCATAGACAGGGAACACCGTGCATAGCACGGTCAGCTTGTCCGAGCTGTCTTTGCTCCTGCAAGAGCAAAGAGGCGTTGCCAGCATGAGCAGGCAAAGGCAGAAGGACAGGATCTTTACAAATGTTTTCTTCATTATATATATTATCTCTCCGAGTGTTTTTTGCAGCTTCCGCATGTGCCAAAAAGAACGGTAGCCTCCTCGTTTACCGAGAAGTCGCTCGTGCTTTGAACGGTTGAAAGCAGTTCGTCTGATATTTTGTCGTTAAGGTGAATGAGTTTGCCGCAATCGGTGCATTTTAGATGCAAATGGCAGTCGCAATGCTCGCCCATGACTATCTGGTATGCCGCCTTTCTCTCTCCGTCCTTTATAAATCTTTTTACCGCGCCCTCGTTTACAAGGTGAGTTATAAGCCTGTAAACCGTGCTTTTTCCCGGTGCTTTGCTCGGGTAAAGCGCTTGCATCTTACAAAAAAGCTCATCTACCGTATATGCGCGGTCGCAGTTATCCTCAAGAATTTTTTTAAGTGTTCTTTTTTGCTCTGTTATGTATTCAGCCATATTTCCCTCCAAGTTGAGAATAATTCTCAAATTGCTGTATTATTATACACCATTTTTTTGAATTTGTCAAGAAAAAAGAAAAACAACGGAGCAAAATGGGCGATGTTCTTAGTGGAGAATTTACGAACTTAACAAAGTACAAGCATCGCATTTGACGAACAATGTATTATGGGCTAAGCAAAACCCTTATACAAACAAAGAGGAACAGACTTTTGATTGTCTGTTCCTCTTTTGTTTTCTATGAAATGTGCTGCGCACATGAAATGATTGCTATGCAATCTTGAAATGTACTCCCTTCGGTCGTACATGAAATGAAATAAATCCACCCATGCCCACAGGCATTTCATGCTTGCAAAGCAAGTATTTCATGACCGATAGGTCATTTCACAAATTCGCTTTGGCGGATTTATTTCATTGCGTGTTCTCCGTTAAGGTGAACACGCTAAATCGCCGTTGCTTTTGAACTTTACCGTTATATCAAGGGAATTCTGCCTTCTTTTTCGTTGACGTACTTTTTGAAAGCACGTGCGAAG
>JAGCJD010000293.1 GCA_017648425.1 Clostridia bacterium
CATTGATACTTATGAACCATTCGAGCTTTATCGATCTTGAAATAGCTTCGAGCGTTCTTTATCCAAGACCTTTTAATATAGTTGCCACGCTTGACGCATTCATAGGAAAAGAGTGGCTCATGCGCCAGATAGGCTGTATTTCTACGAGGAAGTTTGTGTTTGACATAGGTCTTGTCAGAGATATAAGCCACTGCATAAAAAAGCTTGGAACATCTGTGCTTATGTATCCCGAGGCGGGATACAGCTTTGACGGTACTGCCACAACGCTGCCGGAAAGCTTGGCTAAATTTGTAAAAATGCTTGGAGCTCCCCTTGTAATGCTTGAAACATTCGGAGCATATCAAAGGCAGCCTCTCTATAATGAATTGCGCAGACGCAACATAGATGTAAGCGCGCAACTGAGATATGTTTTATCTTCCGAGGAGATAAAGGAGAAAACAGATGCGGAGATAGCCGAGATAATTGAAAGGGAATTTTCGTTTGATAATTTCAAATGGCAACAGCAGAATAAAATCAAAATTGACGAAAAGGATCGCGCAGTGGGGCTTGAGCGTCTGCTTTATAAATGCCCGAATTGTAATGCGGAGGGTAAAACCGTCAGCTTTGGGGCAGATGTAAGATGTGACGAGTGTGGAAAGACATGGCGACTTGACGAGTACGGATTTATGAGGGCGAATGACGGAAATATCGAATTCGAGCATATTCCCGATTGGTATTCGTGGGAGCGTGAATGCGTGAATGCAGAGCTTGATGCAGAGAAATACGGATTTTGTGTCCCCGTGGATATTTACATGATAGTAAACACAAAAGGCGTTTACAGAGTGGGAGAGGGGGAACTGACGCATTCAACAGAGGGGTTTCATCTTGTTGGCTGTGACGGGAAGCTTGATTATATGCAAAAATCCATTTCTCTTTACACGCTCAACTCGGATTATTATTGGTATGGATTGGGCGATGTGATAGGTATTGGAAACAATAAGGCGCTATATTACTGTATGCCAAAGCAGGATAAGCATGTGGTCACAAAGGCGCGAATAGCTACTGAGGAAATATATAAAAGGCTAAAACATAAATAAAAAACAGAGAATGATCAGCGAAATGCTTAGATTGCAGTGTTGCGCTGATCGTTCTTTTTTTTACTCAATTTGAATTTGCAAGTCCTAAAATGCAAATGCTAAATAGCACAAAACGCATGAGGACGGTGGGCATGAAAAACTCAAAGAGTATATATACTGTAATAAAACGATTGCTTGACATATTGTTTTCAGGCATTTTATTGACTTTTTTGCTTGTTCCAATGGCGATTATCTGGATAGCTGTCTGCCTTAGCTCCTCGGGTGGCGGAATATTCAGGCAAAAAAGAGTTGGTAGAGAGGGACGAGCGTTCGTGTGTTACAAATTCCGCACGATGTATAAAAGCGCCCCGCCGAGCTGTCCTTCGTCAAGGCTTGCCGAGGCTGAAAAATATATAACTCCCATAGGACGCCTTTTAAGACGAGCAAGCCTTGACGAGCTACCTCAGCTATTTAATGTTTTAAAGGGAGATATGAGTTTGGTTGGTCCTCGTCCTCTTATATTGGAGGAAAAAGAGGTGCACGCAAAAAGAAAGGAAAACGGAGTTTATGCCCTGCGCCCCGGCATGACCGGGCTTTCGCAGGTGAGTGGACGAGATGCGGTATCTGACGAAAAAAAGGTAGAGCTTGACACAATGTACCTGCTCCGTCTGGGCTTTTGGCAGGACGCTAAGATATTAGGCATTACGGTAGGTCGTGTTTTAACGGGAAACGGTATAAACAGAGCGTAATTTGTTTTATAAAAATAATAAAATCCCTTGAATGTGCAAGCAAAATGTGATATAATAAGCTGATGTACGCGTGATAATGCGTGAGATTTATTTGCGAATAGGAGAAACAAAATGTCAAGCTTCAAAATAGAAACTAAATGTATTCAATCAGGATATACACCTGCCAATGGAGAGCCCAGAGTTCTCCCAATATGTCAGAGCACTACTTATAAATATGACAGTGCGTCACATCTCGGAGATCTGTTCGACCTTAAAGCACCGGGACATATGTATTCACGCATATCCAACCCTACCGTTGATTCGGTAGAAAAGAAGATAGCCGATCTTGAGGGCGGTACAGGCGCAGTCCTTTGCTCCTCGGGACAAGCCGCAAACCTTTTGGCTATTCTTAATATAAC
>JAGCJD010000294.1 GCA_017648425.1 Clostridia bacterium
ACTTGATCTCCGTGAATTCGAGCACGCAATTACATTCAAGGTGGCTCTTATGGTAAGAAAGTACCTTGATTCCAAGCCTGTTAAATTTTAATTTGCCTGATTAAATGTGGAATATCCCTTACACTTGGGATATTCCGCATTTGAATGACAGAGCGCCTTGACATTTGATTTTTCCTTGTTCGCAGGCAACGCAAAGCAGGAAAAATGATAAAGGAGAAAGACCCTTATGTCGGAAGAAAACAAGAATTTTTCGGAAGAAAACGAAAATTGCTCCTCTGAGGAAAAGCAGGAGACTTCCCCCGAGTTTATCGAAAGCTCCGCGCTTTTTGGTACAGAGGATAAGCCACATGAAGATATAAAGATAAAAAAACCCAAAAAGGTGTCGCTTACAGCATTTATATGCACGAGCGTAGCTCTTGTACTTGCGGCGGTAATGCTGACATATACGATATGTTCGAGCGCATATCAGGCAAAGCTTGCCAAGGCAAGGCTTGAACAGGTAGCGCAGACACAGACACAGTCGGGTAAGTATGATGAGTTGGAGCTCCTCTCCAAGCTGTTCGAGATATATTCATTCGAGGAGCTTGACGAGCAGGAAATAAAGAATTTCATATTAAAAGCGTATGTTTACGCGACGGGCGACAGGTATGCTGAGTATTATACCGAGGAGGAATACGATGCGCTTATGTCCGACTTTGCGGGAGAAACTCAGGGAATAGGAATAAATATAATAAATTCCATCGTTTCAATAGACGGAAGTGAGTATAAGGCTCTCAGGGTCGTAAATATAATGGAAAATTCACCCGCTCACAAAAAGTCAGACCTGCAAATTGGCGACTATATCATCGCTGTGGGCTCGAAAGAGAACAACACAATGATAGACGCGCTTGGCTATGATATGGCGCTGAAACAGCTTCAAGGAGTAAAGGGTACTGCCGCGGAGTTTTTTGTTTATCGAGAGGGTGTGGCGGATCCCATATATTTCAATATTTTGAGAGAAGAATTCACCTCGGATTCGGTAATGAGCCGTAAGGCAGAAATATCGGGTAAGGATAATATCGGTGTAATAAAGATAGTTGAGTTCAACATGACCACCCCAACGCAGGTAAAGTTGGCAATTGAAAGACTTAAATCGGAGGGCTGTGACAAGTTTGTGTTTGACCTCAGGAACAACCCGGGTGGAGAATTTTCTTCAATAGTTGCAACGCTCAGCTTTTTCCTTGAAGAAGGAAAAACGCTGATAACCATAAAGGATAAGGCGGGCAACGAAAGAGTGACCAAGGTCGCTCCCGTTCAAAGCGAAGGCGGTTGCAGCGTGTTAGCGGAGGATATCGGCATATACAAGGACCTTAATATGGTGGTGCTTTGTAACAGCGGAACTGCTAGCGCAGCGGAGCTTTTTGTAGCAAATTTCAGGGATCATTCGCTGGGCGCGGTAGTCGGAACTACGACCTACGGCAAGGGAAGCGCGCAGTCGTTTATTGACCTTGCATACTTTGGATACAGCGGAGTTCTCAAAATCACAAAATATATGTATTATCCCCCCAACGGCGTGGGATACGATGGCATTGGTATTGAGCCGACCGTTATCGAGGAGCTTTCGGAAACGACAAAAAAATACAGCGTTTACGATACTTGGTGGAATGAAAAAGACAACCAGCTTGTTAAAGCGGTTGAGCAATTCAAATAGAAAAATTAAGGAGAAAAGGACAATGACAGAGAAACAGAGATATACAAAAGAGGGCTTTCAGAAGCTTCAAGAGGAATATGATTTTCTTACAAAGGTAAAGAGAGAGGAAGTAAAAAAGGCTATCGCCGAGGCGCGTTCATTTGGAGACCTTTCCGAGAACTCTGAGTATGACGAGGCGAGAAACGAGCAGGCAAAGGTGGAAAATCGTATAAAGGAGCTTGAGGCTCTCATACAGAACGCAGAGGTAAGCGAGGACACTGATTTTGACGCTGATGTTGTAGGTCTTGGCTCTACTGTAAAGCTGAGTAACAACGGCGCTGAGGTCGTTTACAGCATAGTTGGCTCTAACGAGGCAAATCCCTTTGAGAACAAGATATCCGATATGTCTGCAATAGGCAAGGCTATCATTGGCAAGAGAGCAGGTGACGAGGTTATTGTCAGAGCTGTTGCGGGAGAGGTAAAAATAAAGGTTCTTGAAGTATCAAGAGTAAAGTAAAAGACATCGGGGACCTCGGCATATATTGCCGAGTCCCCGTTTTGAATAACGAGGAATAATGAAAAGAAGAGGATATGAGGAGCAAAAGCTTGATACTGACGGTATTGCCGTCAGAGGAGGCTTTTTAAAATGGCTTGACAACTATTGGTATCATTACAAATGGTTGACGATAGGAATTGCATTTGCGCTTATCGTGCTGATAGTATGCACGGTTCAGACTTGCAGTAAGGAAAAAAGCGATGTTATAGTTTTGTACGCGGGCAGAAACACACTGTCTGGCGCTGAAACTGAGGATATATGCGATGTTCTTGAAGCGGTATGTCCCGAGGATTTTGACGGCAACGGCAAGGTTAGCTTTGAACTCAGCGCGTACGGGATTTTGTCCGAGGCGCAGATCAAGGAGCAAATTGAAGCCTCAAATGAAGTATATATAGACCGCGGATATAATTCCGATCAGTACGATATATACCATAACTATACAATGACGGGAGAAAGCTCTGTGCTTTTTCTTGATCCTTGGCTTTACGAGGAGCTTGTGGCAGCGGATAGGCTCGTAAGCCTTGATGAGGCTCTTGGATATACGCCCGAGACGGCGTATGGAGAATACGGCGTAAGGCTTGGAGATACAGCGCTTTACGAGCAGTACGGCGTTATGAGACTTTTGCCTGAGGATACGGTCATATGTCTTTTAAAGCCGTATGTAGCGGGTAAGAGCAGCAAGGAAAAGTATTACGCATACGAAAAAAAGACATTTGAGGAAATAGTAAGGTTTGGCGAGTGATACAGACCTTTGAAGCTCGGAGGAGTGCTTTGAAAAACAGATTTGGATCGCTTTTTATATTAATTCTCACAGCCGCCATATGGGGCTTTGCGTTTGTTGCGCAGGTCGAGGGAATGGCGTATATAGGCTCATTCACCATGATAGGCGTGAGATTTTTCATAGCAATTGTAGCGCTTGCCCCTGTCGCCTTGATACTTGAACGCGGCAGAGTTGGCAAGGAGGAACGCAAAAGGACAGTGATAGCCGCCGTGTCTGCGGGTGTCGTGCTGTTTTTTGCATCGGCTTTTCAGCAGTTCGGAATACAGCTGACGGGAAGCGCGGGAGTGTCGGGCTTTATAACGGGACTTTATACGGTTCTCGTTCCAATAGCCTGCTATCTGTTGTTCAAGCAAAAAACAGGCGTTAATGTGTTGCTCGGCTCGGTCCTTGCGATAGTTGGACTTTTCCTGCTTTGCAGTAAGCCGGGAGAGGGATTGTCGTTTGGCTTGGGAGAGCTGTTGCTTCTTATCGGCTCGCTTTTCTGGACGGCTCATGTCGTGATAATAGACAAGCTGGGCAAGGGCATACGCTCGGTACACTTTTCATGGGGACAGTTTGCGGTATGCGCGGCGCTTGGAATAATTTCCATGTTTGCATTTGAGCAACCCACATTTACAGCGATATGGGAAGCAAAATGGGCGGTGCTTTATTGCGGAGTGCTTTCCTCGTGCGTGGCGTATACGCTTCAAATAGTAGCGCAAAAGAGGTCTGATCCCACAATGGCGGCAATAGTGCTTTCGAGTGAATCAATGTTCAGCGCCATAGGCGGTCTAATATTCAAGATAGACGATATAACCGCGCTGGGATATGTAGGCTGCGGACTTATGTTTGCGGGAATAGTTGTATCTCAGATAAACATAAAAAGAAAAGCAAGAATAGATCCGCTTGCTTGAATATACCCACGCCATGGCAGAGAATAATATTCTTTGTCGGAGGTGTGAAGATGAGAAAAAAGGATTTTTTTGTTGGACTTGTGTCGGGGCTTTGCGTGATAGGGCTCGTGGCGCTCGTATTGTTGCTTATTTTTCTGTTTTGAGTTAGGAGGAAAAATGCGTCTTGATCAATTTCTGACCGTAACGGGGAGCTGTACACGCTCGGAGGC
>JAGCJD010000295.1 GCA_017648425.1 Clostridia bacterium
GCTTGGCGGAGGACTTGTAACGGGGTCGGTCGTTCTTCTTTCAGGTGAGCCCGGAGTAGGAAAATCCACGCTGTTGCTTCAAATATGCGACTGTCTTGGTAAAAGCAGGTCAGTCTTGTATGTTTCGGGCGAGGAGTCCTCGGGTCAGCTCAAGCTACGCGCGGAAAGACTTTCGGTAAAAGGAAGCAATCTTTACATACTTACCGAAACAAATATAGAAAATATTTTGTCAGAGGCTGAAAAAATAAAGCCCGATGTTATTATTGCCGATTCCGTACAAACGATGTATTCTGACAGAATAAGCTCGGTCCCCGGAAGCATAGCGAATGTAAAAGAGGTCGCTATGGCTTTTATTTCAAAGGCAAAAAGCGAAAATATATCAGTTATACTTGTAGGACACATTAACAAGGAAGGCAGTGTTGCAGGACCTAAAACTCTTGAACATATGGTCGATGCGGTGCTTACCTTTGAGGGTGACAAAAAGCAATCATACAGAATAATAAGAGCTACCAAAAACCGCTATGGCTCTACAAATGAGATAGGTGTTTTCGAAATGACAGACGCAGGTCTTAATGAGGTTGCAAATCCCTCAGAGATGCTTCTTGCAGATCGACCTACCGACACATCGGGCAACTGCGCCGTATGCACAATGGAGGGCACGCGCCCAATGGTAGCCGAGATACAGGCGCTTGTCACGCAGACTGTATTTCCCTCGCCGCGTAGGACATCTAACGGAATCGACTACAATCGAACATATCTCATATTGGCTGTTCTCGAAAAGCGTCTTGGACTTAGGTTTTCAAACAACGATGTTTATCTCAATGTCATAGGCGGAATTCAAATCACAGAGACCGCCTCCGATCTCGCAATTGCTCTTGCCCTTATATCCTCTCTTACCGACACTGTGATACCCGACAGCCTTATTGCCATTGGCGAGCTTGGACTTTCCGGAGAATGTCGAGGGGTTGCAAGCATAGAGCAGCGTGTCAAGGAGGCTGCAAGGCTTGGATTTACAAAGGCTCTTGTTCCCTTACACAACAAAAAAACCGCTTTGAAGGCGGATGGTATTGAGATAATACCTGTAAAAAATGTTTACGATCTGCTTACAATAATCAGGCAGACACCCAAAAGCTGATCTCGTAAGTTTACTTTTACACATAAAAAACAAGGCAAGCGCTTGTCGTTATATCTGACGGCGCTTGCCTTTTGCTTTTATTTCTTGTTTCTGTATTCGGATATCATGTCGTGCTTTATCTGCCAAAGCTTTTGCGATAGGTCTACATAGTAGTTATGAGGATTGCTGAATCTTCTCACCTCGTCCCACATTCCCTCTATCTCGTTTTTACATCTTTCCCGTATTTGCTCTATGGTAGGAAGCTTATACACAAGCTCTCCGTTTTTGAAAATGGGAACGAGCAGTTCCTCTGCGGTAAAGTTTTCGAGTTTTTTACGCTTCCATGTGTGCTCGGGATCAAATATTTCAAGGGGCTCAGTATCGTCCACGACCTCATCATAAACGCATATCAGGTCAGCCTCAGCCTTGCCTGTTTCGCGTCCTCTTAATCTATAAACCTTTTTAAAATGCGGAGTGGTTATCTTGCCGACATTCTCACTTATCTTAATCTTGGGCGTTATAGTTCCGTCTTCGTTTTCAATAGCGCAAACCTTATAAACTCCGCCAAACACGGGATCACTCTTTGAGGTTATAAGTCGCTCTCCAACGCCAAACGCATCTATCTCCGCTCCCTGACGGATAAGCTCACGGATTATATATTCGTCCATTGAATTGGATACAATAATCTTACACTGAGTAAGACCTGCATTATCAAGCATTTTTCGTATCTTTTTTGTAAGATAAGTAACATCTCCCGAATCAAGCCTTACACCACATTTTGTTATACCAAGTTCCTTAAACACTCGTATCGCGTTCGGGACTCCGCTTTCAAGCGCATTGTAAGTGTCAATAAGGAGAGTAGCATTGTTCGGATATATACTGCAATATGTCTTGAACGCCTCATATTCGCTGTCAAACATCTGTATCCATGAGTGCGCCATAGTTCCCGTTGCGGGTACACCGTAAGCCTCGTCCACAATCGTACACGCAGTTGCTCCGCAACCTCCGATATATGCTGCTCTTGCGCCAAGTATTGCCGCATCTGCCCCCTGAGCTCGTCTTGAACCAAATTCACTTATCGCTCTTCCCTTTGCCGCTCTGGTTATTCTTGCGGCCTTTGTAGCTATCAGCGACTGATGATTTATCATCATGAGCACATATGTTTCAATAAACTGCGCCTCTATAACAGGAGCTCTTACTATCATAAGCGGTTCACCCGGGAACACTACCGTTCCCTCGGGTATTGCCCAAATATCTCCGCTGAACTTAAATTCTTTGAGGTATTCAAGAAATCCCTCTGAGAAACAGCCCTTTGAGCGCAAATACTCAATATCACCCTCATCAAAATGGAGATCATTTATATATTCCACGACCTGTTCAAGACCTGCGGCAATAGCGTAACCGCCATTATCGGGATTGTCGCGGTAAAACACATCAAAATAAACTATTTTATTCCTTATATCGCTGTTAAAATATCCGTTCGCCATTGTAAGCTCGTAATAGTCACACAGCATTGTGAGATTTCTTTTAAGATCCTTCATTTCCTTCTCCGTAAATTTAATTTTGTGATTTTTCAAGATAGGTATTGCAATTTCTTGAATATAAATGTATAATTATTGTATGATAAACTTTTCCTCAAAAGAAAGGATATTCAAATGAAACATGGTTTTATAAAAGTTGCTGCCGCTAATTTTGATGTGTCTATCGCTAATTGCAAGCAGAACGCTGATAAAATTATAGACATTGCAGTCGCTGCGTATCAAAGCGGAGCGCAGGTGGTCGTTTTCCCCGAGCTTTCGCTCACGGGCTGTACCTGCGGCGATCTTTTCTTCTCACGCACTCTACATTTGAGCGTAGAACGCGAATTATGCAGAATACTGCAAGAAACAGCAAGCACCGACACTATTATTATAGTAAGTTTTCCCTTTCTTGTCAATGATAAAATTTATAATTGCTCTGCTTTTTGTCAAAAAGGACAAATACTTGGCATTATACCCAAGTCAATTCTCAATTTCTCCGAACAAAGATATTTTTCCGTTTACTCGGGTGAAATTATAAGCATAAGACTTGGCGATGACTTTGTTGTGTTTGGTAACAATCTGATTTTTTCCGATATGAAGCTTAGCTCTCTCAAAATAGGAATTGAGATAGGCTCTGAGGCGTTCGCCAGAATTTCGCCTTCTTGCCGTCTTTGTGAGTTGGGAGCTACTGTCATTCTCAACCCATTCTCCTCACCCGAATTGCTCTGTGCCGAGGAATACAGAAGCGCTATGCTTTCTTCTCTTTCCGCGCGCAACATATGCGGATATGTTCATACGGGAGCAGGCAACGGTGAGTCCACAACTGACGGTGTTTTCGGCGGATATTGCGCCATTTATGAAAACGGAAAGTTGCTGACAGAAAAACCCGCGCTCTCCGACAACAATACACTTTTGATAACAGAGATAGATGTAGAGCTTATTTCACATGAAAGACAAAGAAATACAGGCTTTACCACGCAATCGCCAAGCGCTATGCAACAGATATTCTTTGAGCTTGATGAGTGTGAAAACGAGATCACAAGAAAAATACCGAGCTCACCCTTTATCCCCGAAAACATTTCAGAGATGAGCAGCAGATGCAAAAAGACGCTAACTATACAAGCCAAGGGACTTGCACAGCGTATAAAAGCGGCTCACGCTCAAAAATGTGTTATAGGAATATCGGGCGGTCTTGACTCCTGTCTTGCTCTGCTCGTTGCGGCAAGAGCTATGGATATATTGTCGCTCCCCCGTGAAAACATAATTGCCGTTACAATGCCGTGCTTTGGAACTACGCAAAGAACAAAGACAAATGCAGAATTGCTTTGTTCTGAGCTTTGTACAACCTTTAAAACCGTAGATATAGGAAACTCGGTAATTCAGCATTTCAAGGATATCCAACATGACGAAAGCAACCGCAATGTTGTATATGAAAATGCGCAGGCGCGCGAGCGCACGCAGGTAATAATGGATATTGCAAATATGGAAAATGCAATCGTGGTAGGAACGGGCGACCTTTCGGAGCTTGTCCTCGGCTGGGCCACCTACAACGGAGATCACATGTCAATGTACGGTGTAAACGGCGGCGTTCCCAAAACATTTATCCGCTGCATAGTTTCGGTATGCGCCGATATTGCAAGCGAGCTGGGAAAGAGCGGTCTTGCCAATGTGCTCAGAGATATTTTGGACACC
>JAGCJD010000296.1 GCA_017648425.1 Clostridia bacterium
AAGTACGAAATAATCGAAGATATACTTGATTACAGACAGGTTACAAATCTAAGATCGACATATGCTGAGGGACTTTCAAGGGCTGCCGATGAGAATGGTAGGATCCATAGCTTGTTCAATCAAACGGGCACTGCTACTGGAAGACTTTCTTCCGCTGAGCCTAATTTGCAAAATATTCCCGTAAGAACTGAAATGGGACGGATATTCAGAAAATATTTTGTTCCCTCTGATAGTAACCATGTCATAATAGATGCGGACTACTCTCAAATAGAGCTCCGATTGTTGGCTCACATTTCGGGTGACGAAACCATGAGAGATGCCTTTTTGTCGGGCGAGGATATTCATACGAGAACTGCGGCGACTGTTTTTGGAGTTGACGCGTCCGCTGTTACACCCGAGCTTCGCAAAAGAGCAAAGGCTGTAAATTTCGGAATAGTTTACGGAATAGGTGAGCACTCACTTTCCGAGGACCTCGGAATATCACGAGCGGACGCCAAGGAGTATATTCAAAGCTACCTCGCGGGATTTCCCAAGGTAAGCGAATATCTTGACGGTATAAAGAGCAAAGCGCGAGAGAATGGATATGTAGTTACCGAGTTTGGTAGAAAAAGATATATCCCCGAGCTTTCCGCGAGCAATAAAAATGTACAGCATTTCGGAGAGAGAGTTGCAATGAACAGCCCTATCCAGGGAACTGCGGCTGATATAATAAAAATTGCAATGATAAGAGTGTGGGAGAAATTGAAGAAAAGCGGATATGATGCCCGACTTATATTGCAGGTGCATGACGAGCTTATCATAGAGGCACATGTGGATTGCGCTGATGAGGTCAAGAAAATTTTGATAGAATGCATGGAAAATGCAGTTAATTTTTCAGTTCCGCTGAGTGTTGAAGCAAGCATGGGAAGCACTTGGTATGACGCGAAATGAAAATATTTTGTTAATTTTTCAAAAAAACTCATAAATTCTCGAAAAATGTATAGACATTTTAAGTCATATATAGTATAATATATAAGGTTGCGTGCACTTGCGCGCAACTTGTGCACGCATAGATGTGTAAATTACCTCATACGGTCGGAGGCGAGATATGAAAATAGCAAAAATAATTGAATTGCTCGATGCAAAGGTCCTTTGCGGTGCGGATAAAATAGATGGCACTGTTAATTCTGCGTGCGGTTGCGACATGATGAGCGATGTTCTTGCTTTTGTAAAGGAGCAGGCAGTTCTCATTACAGGACTTTGCAATCCTCAGGTCGTAAGAACAGCCGTAATGATGGATATGCGTTGTATTGTGTTTGTCAGAGGAAAGCTCCCGCCCGAGGATGTGCTTAAGCTTGCCGATGAAGCAGGTATAGTTGTACTTGCAACCAATGAGAGAATGTACACCGCTTGCGGAAAGCTCTATACGGAGGGGCTGACCGGAGGGGAAGTGATCAAAAATGGCTGATTTTGTAAATTTCCATTTTGACATTGACGGAGATAATTTTACATCTGCGGGCGAAGCGTCTGTAAGAATAAAAAAGCATCTTCGTGAAATGGGATTTTCCACCGAGGTCATAAGAAGAGTTTCTGTTGCTATGTATGAGGGAGAGATCAACATGGTAATACACGCTAACGGCGGAACTGCCGATGTTGATGTGTATGTTGACCATATAGATATCTGTCTTGCCGATAACGGTCCTGGAATTTCGGATATTGATCTTGCAATGCAGGAGGGATATTCGACCGCTCCGGATAATATTCGTTCATTGGGATTTGGCGCAGGAATGGGACTTCCCAATATGAAGCGATATACCGACAGCATGAAAATCGAGTCAGAGGTTGGAAGGGGAACTACCATATACATGAGTGTAAATGTTTAATTTTCCTTGGCTTCTGAGAAAAGAGGGATTATGTCTAATTATAAGCATTCCGTTACCCTTGATATATCCAAGTGCAAAGGATGTACGAACTGTATAAAAAGATGCCCTACTGAGGCTATCCGCGTAAGAGATGGACACGCCAAGATAAAAGAAGATAAATGTATCGATTGCGGTGAATGTATAAGAGTTTGTCCTTATCAGGCAAAAAAAGCCACATTCGACAAATTTGAGGATTTTTCACATTACAAATACAAAATAGCGTTGCCTGCTCCCGCACTGTACGGACAGTTTGAGGAGTTTGACGATGTTGACTATATACTTACCGCTCTTTTGGAATGCGGATTTGACGCTGTATTTGAGGTATCAAGAGCGGCGGAGATAGTTACAGAATACACTCGCCGATTTATGAAGGAGCACAATGATAAGCATCCATACATAAGTTCGGCTTGTCCTGCAATCGTAAGGCTTATTGCATTGAGATTTCCTTATCTTGCAGATAATCTGCTTCCGATAATAGCGCCCATAGAGTGTGCCGCAAGGCTTGCACGCAAGGAGGCGTTGGAGGCAAATCCCTCTCTTTCGGACGAGGATATATGCGTTTTGTTTTTATCTCCTTGCCCTGCAAAGATAAGCTATGTTAAAAATCCCATTGGAGTAAAAAGCAGCGCTGTAACAGGCGCATTGGCAATAAACGATTTTTACTTCAAGATATTGGCAAAGAGCAAGAGCATAAAAAATCCGCTTCCGTTGTTCAATACAGGTATTATTGGACTTAACTGGGCGGGAACAGGCGGCGAGGCAACATCTTTGCTGTCAGACAGATATCTTGCTGCTGATGGAATAGAAAATTGCATAAATGTGTTGGACCAAATAGAAAACGGAACTATTCATAATCTGGATTTTGTAGAACTCAATGCTTGTAATGGCGGTTGTGTAGGAGGTACACTTAATGTGGAAAATCCGTACATAGCAAAGGCAAGACTGAGAAGCCTGAGAAAGTACCTTCCCGTTTCAAGAAACCATCCGGATTCATATAAGAGCGTTTTGGACGATGTGTTCTTTGATGATATCGAAGCCCTGTTGGATGA
>JAGCJD010000297.1 GCA_017648425.1 Clostridia bacterium
CCTGCGGCACTACAAAGGTTGCTGATGCCGAGGACGCTGACGGAAGCGTTGGGGGCATTGATTGGGATTACGATGCGGACGACAAGGTGCTTAAAATAGAGGGAACGGGCGCTATCCCTGATTTTGACGCTCCCGAGAATGTTGATTGGTACGCGGTAAGACACAGTGTGGAAAGCATTGAGATCTCAGAGGGAATAACCTCAATAGGAGATCATGCGTTCTACTACTGCCCCGCGCTTGAAGATATTGAAATACCCGCAACGGTGACATCGCTTGGTGATCTTTCATTTGCGTTCTGCTCATCACTTGTAAACATAGATCTGCCCGATTCGCTGGTTTCAATAGGAGACGGTTGCTTTGAGGCTTGTATCTCGCTCAAAGGAATAAATGTTCCCGCGGCTGTCACCTCGATAGGTGAAAGAGCGTTTGCGCACTGTTCATCCATGAAGGACGCTGTCATTATGGCGCAGATAACATCTGTGAAGTCGTGGACATTTATGGGCTGTTCCTCGCTTGAAAAGCTTTTGTTCAATGACGCCACAAGAGGAATTGAGGTTGCAGAGGACGCATTTGAGGACGCGTCAATGAATTTTGAGAACGCTACCTTTACTGCGGACAACACGGGCAAGCTTACGCTTACTGTCAACTATATTTATGAGGACGGAAGCGCAGCGGCTGATCCGTATATCACACAACTTGAAATGGGTGACGATTATTCTGTCGTATCCCCTGAGATAGAGAACTATCAGGCATCAGAGCTTACTGTATCGGGAATTATTTCCGAGGATAAGGCTGTCAATGTCGTTTATAAGTCGACTGTTGAGGAAGCAGAGACCGAGCCTGTGACCGAGATTGAAGAAACCGATGAGGTTGTCGAGGAGGAGAGCGAGGAGATCGGAGTAGGAACTATCATTGCTCTTGTTATACTCGGAGTAGTTATCGTTGGCATAATCGTGCTTGTAATAGTAATGATGCGTTCGGACAAAAAGCCGACAAATGGCAAGGATCAGAAAAACGGAAAAAGAAAATAAGCGAGGCGGATATGAAGCAGAATTATAATGTAGAGCTCAAAATATCCGAGGAGCTGTTGAGAAAATTTTTGTTCGTTTCCTCTGCCGAGAACCGCACGCCTGCCGCTCAGTTTGCATTCATGGTGAGAAACAATGTGGCTTATTATGAGAAAACTAAGGGCAAGATATCCGATGCGGAGCTTAAAAAGATAGACATTTCGGAGTATGCTTCCGAGAAAGAATAAGATTATAGGGGCGTTTATATAAGCGCCCCTGATTTTTGTCTTAAATTCTAAAATCGGAACAATAAAAGTACATATCAAAGCATTTTTAAAAAAATAATTCCGAAATAGGAATTATTTTTTTAAAAACTCTTGACAGAGAGATAAAAAAGGTGTATAATTACCTCACATATGATTTGTGAGGAGATTTTTTATGGCTACTGCTAAGAAAAAAATTGATATGATACCCCGTGACAGTGACAAGGAGGCAAAGCAAAAGGCTCTTAAAACAGCCATCGCTCAGCTCGAAAAGGACTTTGGTCAGGGAACTATAATGAAGCTCGGCGAGAACTCTCACATGGAGGTTCAGGCTGTAAGCACGGGCTCTATTTCGCTTGATGTGGCTCTCGGTATTGGCGGCGTTCCTCGCGGACGAATAATCGAAATATTTGGTCCTGA
>JAGCJD010000298.1 GCA_017648425.1 Clostridia bacterium
CCGTACCTTCCACGAAACCGTATGAAAAAGCAGATAGTAGGCTCTATTCACTCAATACAAAGTCTCGGCGCTCTTGACGGAGAGGGCGTCCGCTTTGTTGTGTTCACACAAGGCTGTAACCTGCGTTGCGGCTGCTGCCACAACCCCGACACATGGGACATGAATGGCGGACAGCAAATATCCGCAGAGGAAATAGTCCGAAAGGCTGTAAGATATAAGGAGTATTTCGGAGAAAAAGGCGGAATAACCGTGTCTGGGGGTGAGCCCCTCATACAGCCCGAATTCGTAAACGAAATATTTTCTCTTTGCCACGAGCGGGGCATAAACACCTGCCTTGACACATCTGGAAGCATACTGAACAAACGAGTCCTCGACCTGCTCGATAACACCGACCGCGTGCTTTTGGACATCAAATACACAACAAACGAAAAATATAAAAAATTCGTTGGCTGCTCTCTTGATTCCGTACTGGAATTTTTGAGCGTTCTTCAAGAAAAGAGCATTCCCGTAACGCTTCGTCAGGTAATAATACCCACACTCAACGATGACGCGGAAAGCATCTCCGAACTCAAAGCGATCGTGCGTAAATTTTCGTGCATCGACAAGACCGAGCTGCTTCCGTTCAAAAAAATTTGCAGTGTCAAATACGAGCAAATGGGAATAGATTTCCGCTTCAAGGATATTCCATCACCCGATCCAATGGCTGTTCAACGACTTCAGGAAATTTTAAATGCCGAATGATCACCCGCTTATAAAACAAAAGCCGAGCGCTCTCTACGCAAAATGTAAAGAGCGCTCGGCTTTTTATATTTAAATTTCAATTAACCCTTAGTTATAAACCTGTTTTTGCAACGAGGACATACAACAGGGTGCTTGCCCTTAGCGCGCGGAAGCCTGAGTGTCGCTCCGCAATCGGGGCATTTGCGGTAAACATGAGTTTTTCTGTCCCTGAATTTGCTTTTTTTCAGCTTGAAATATCCGCAAAATTTCTCATTCTCCCGCCTTCTTTTAGCAATTTTCCGAGAGAACATACGAGAGAAAATCAAAGCGAAAAGCGTTAGCGATATAGCCCATATTATAAGGTGAAATAATATGTTATTTACGAAAATAGACGCTATCGTATAGATAAATAATACTACAACATACGCAATGAGCATACATCTGCCAAGCATATCCATTCCGTATCGTCCATACATGAACGAATAAAGCCTATTCTTGAAATTTCCCTTTTTCATATTCTTCCCCTTATTCACTGCGAAGCGCCTCAACAGGATCCTTCTTTGCAGCAATTCTTGACGGAATAAGACCGGCTATAAATGTAAGCAGCATGCTTATTATAACAAGAGCCACTCCGCCGACCCAAGGCAGCACTGCATTTATATTATACATACCCGAAAGCGCATGAATGATTGCGTTGATCGGGATACACATAAGCAGTGTTCCGATAATACCGATAAGTCCCGCGGCAAGACCGACAATAAGCGTTTCTGCATTGAACACACGGGAAATATCCTTCTTGGAAGCGCCGATCGAACGAAGCACTCCGATCTCCTTGGTACGCTCCAAAACCGAAATATAGGTAATAATTCCTATCATTATCGAGGAAACAACAAGAGAAATCGAAACAAACGCTATAAGAACATAAGAAATAACATTAATTATAAGCGATATCGAAGACATCATAACACCAATAAGATCTGTGTATTCGATCTTTTTTGTCTCATCCTCCTGAGCGTCGTTGTATTCTGCGATAAACGCCTCGATTTTATCTTTTGACTCAAAATCCTTTGCGTAGAAATTAATCGACATAGGAGCTGCCGCCTCAGCGTCACCCAAAAGCTTAAGCGTGCTTTCAAGCGTTGCATCGGTCTGAGGCGCCATTTTGTAAAGCGTTTCCTCCAACATAATGAACTCCTCGCTGTCAGCAGGATAATTGCTTATAATAAGATTAAATATCTCCTTGGTAACGGTCATGGTTTTAAGAGCTTGCGCCGTTGCGGAATATACCCCATTCATAACCTCCTCGCCCGCAAGCGTTATAAGACCGGGAATGGTTATATCGTCACCACCCATAGGGTTCGGCATAGTAGTGCCCACAAGAGCAAAAGCTATCTGCTTGACATCAAGCACAGGCATCAGCCTTATAAAATTATCCGCCGTTATCTTTATTTCACCCGTTCCATCGGCAAGACTTACAGCTCCAAACAATCCTTCAAGAGCAACTCCGCTCGGATCATTAGCCTTAGCAGCTTTCAATATAGAGCTCATAATCTCTATCCTGTTCTCCTCAGGCATCATAAAGAATACATTGATAAAAGAACCCTGATCCTTAACATCGAGCTGACTTGCAAACTGCTCATTTGTAAGTATCATCTTGGTCATATAAGCGTAGAACTGCTCCATCGTGGCATCATCGATCTTTTCGATCAAAGAACCTATCGTTTCGGGAGTATAGTGAGTTCTCTCAAATTTAAGTCCCGTAAGCACATTGTATTCGGGATTAGCCTTTTGCTGATTTATGATCTCACTCTGAGTGTTCCATTCAAGTATCTTATCCGTCAACGCCTTGGTATAACCGATAGCGCCCGATATAGAAGTCGCAGCAGTTCCCTCTTTGGGACGAACGATACCCGAGATAACGAGCTTAGTTCCGTTTTTCTTAACGAACTCAGACTGTATGTTTTCCTTGTATCCTATATCACCGCGTATATCGTTCCAAATGGGAAGCCCATTGTCACCCAGTTCACCTGTCTTTTCAAAGAACTGTGAGGTGTTGAGCATATAGAATTCCATACCGAGGAAATCCTCAAGCGAGTATTCGTCCATATGCGAATTTTCGTATTCGCCCTTCTCCAAAAGGTTTGTCATTATATCTGCGAGCTCGTCTTGGGGAAGAACACCCAGCATATAAAGCGTCATTTTACTTATCTGGTTATTTTTGTTTACAACGAGAACGACCTCGTTTTCATTTTCAGGCCAATGGCTGTCACTGCCCACAAGCTCGTATTGCTGGTCAAGCAGCTCCTGATTGTTTATCATCTCCGACATAATACCAAGGCCGCCCGCCATCTCCATCATCTCGCTGATACCCGAGAAGGCGTCACCCATATTTTTAAATATCTCGGTGGGGCTGACCTGCGTTTTTCCGTCAGCGGTAAAGACCTGAAGGTCAAAGTCGTAGGTGTACTGTATATCGCTGACCGAATCCTTTATACTGTCATAGTTTTTGTCAATATGCTTTTTAAAGGAAACAAGGTCGTTTTCCTTTGTCGCCATCATAGCCGACATCATAGTTCCCATTGAATCGTCAACATATATCTTGTTGTCGTCTATCTCTCCCTCTAACTCCTCGACCTCAGTCATAGCGGCAAGCATAGAAGAAAAATCCTGCGTTTTAGCCTCAATCGTCAGCGGATAGGTAGAAAGCGTGTCCTCCTGAACCTGATCGATATACGCCTGAATTCCGTTCGAGAGAGAAAGAATGAGCGCGATACCGATGATACCTATGCTTCCTGCAAAGGAGGTAAGTATAGTTCTCGCCTTTTTCGTCATCAGGTTGTTGAGCGAGAGCGAGAGGGCGGTTGGGAAGGACATCGTCTTTTTCTTCGCTCCCTTTGCCTTCTTCTTTTTCTTCTTTATTTCAGCTGTCTCGGTTGCCTCCGCCGCGCAGGGCTCGTCCTCTGCGTAATAGGGGTTCGTGTCGTCGATAAGCTCACCGTCGGAAAGCTGAACTATTC
>JAGCJD010000022.1 GCA_017648425.1 Clostridia bacterium
ATCGGATTTATGACTTGGGAGGGCTACAACTACGAGGACGCAGTTCTTCTTAACGAAAGACTTGTAAGAGATGATGTATATACATCGCTCCATATCGAGGAATATACTCACGAGGCGAGAGATACAAAGCTCGGACCGGAGGAGATAACCCGTGAGATACCCAATGTAGGTGAGGATGCGCTTAAAGATCTTAACACCGAGGGTATTGTAAAGAAGGGTACTGAGGTAAGAGCGGGTGATATTCTTGTCGGTAAGATAACTCCTAAGGGAGAAACAGAGCTTACCGCAGAGGAAAGATTGCTTCGCGCTATATTCGGAGAGAAGGCAAGAGAGGTAAGAGATACATCATTAAGACTTCCTCACGGAGAGTCGGGTATTGTCGTTGATGTTAAGGTGTTCTCACATGAAAACAACGATGATCTTCCCACAGGCGTAAACAAGACAGTTCGCGTATATATTGCTCAAAAGAGAAAAATATCCGTTGGAGATAAGATGGCAGGACGCCACGGAAACAAGGGTGTCGTTTCGCGCATACTTCCTCCTGAGGATATGCCTTTCTTGGCAGACGGAACTCCTCTTGATATAGTTCTTAACCCCTTGGGCGTTCCTTCTCGTATGAACATCGGTCAGGTACTTGAAGTTCACTTGGGAATTGCTGCAAGAAAGCTCGGTTGGAAGATAGAAACTCCCGTATTTGACGGCGCAAACGAGCGTGACATTATCGAGTGCTTGCGTATGGCTGGCTACTGCCGTAGAGTTCTTCCCGGTGAAAATGTTGACGGTAAGGAATTGTTTATCGAAACAGTTACCGAGGACGGAACAAAGGATCTTGTAAAGATCACTGATGAGCAGAGAAATGACGCTGAGTTCATGGCAAAGATGAGCGCAGAGGATAAGGTAAGAGTTATAGACGGTAAGACGATACTTTATGATGGTAGAACGGGCGAGCCCTTTGATAACCCCGTAACCGTAGGTATTATGTATTACCTCAAACTTCACCACCTTGTTGACGATAAGATCCACGCGCGTTCCAATGGTCCTTACTCCATAGTAACGCAGCAGCCTCTCGGCGGTAAAGCGCAGTTTGGTGGACAGCGTTTCGGAGAAATGGAGGTTTGGGCACTTGAGGCTTACGGAGCAGCATATACGCTTCAAGAAATCCTCACTGTCAAGTCTGACGATATCAACGGACGCCGTAGAGCATACGAGGCACTTATAAAGGGACAGAACATACCCACTCCGGGTGTTCCTGAGTCCTTCAAGGTTCTTGTCAAGGAGCTTCAATCTCTTGGACTTAATGTTCGCACATTGGATAAAAATGGAGAAGATGTACAGCTTTCATCTATCTGCAACGATGAGGATACATTTACTTACTCCAACAAGGCAGCTGCTATGCTTGCTGACGATGACGATGATCTTGATATGTCCGAAGAGGATGAAGACGAGATCGCACAAAGCTTCCTCATTGAAAATGCTGATGATGAGGACTTCGGAGAAGATGCAGACTTTGACGAAGATTATAATAATTGATTTAAAGGAGAATAGCTGTGCAGAATAATGAATTTGATTCAATAAAAATTGGTCTGGCATCTCCCGAGATGATAAGAGAATGGTCTTACGGTGAGGTTACAAAGCCTGAGACAGTCAACTACCGTACACTTAAAGCTGAGATAGGAGGTTTGTTCTGCGAACGAATCTTTGGTCCGACAAAGGACGGCGCTTGTATGTGTGGAAAGTATAAGAATTCCCACAACAAGGAGCCTCACAAGTGTGAAAAGTGCGGCGTTGATGTTACCACCAAAAAGGTGCGCCGTGAGCGAATGGGACACATTGACCTTGTAGCTCCCGTATCACACATCTGGTATTTTAAGGCAATCCCCTCAAAGATGGCGCTTGTGCTGGACATATCCCCCAAGCTTTTGGAGCAGGTATTGTATTTTGCTGAGTATATCGTTCTTGATCCGGGTTCTACGGGACTTGAAAAGGGAATGGTTCTCAACGATAAGCAATATCAGGAAAAGCTCGAGCTTTACGGCAACGATTTCCGCGTAGGAATGGGTGCTGAGGCTATAAAGGAGCTTCTCTCACAGATAGATGTTGAGGAATTGGCAGAAAAACTCAGATCAGAGCTTCTCACCTCGTCAGGACAGAAGAAGACAAGAGTAATTAAAAGACTTGAGGTCATAGAGTCATTCAGAAAGTCAGGAAACAAGCTCGAGTGGATGATACTTGATGTTGTTCCTGTGCTTCCTGCTGACCTTCGTCCTATGGTACAGCTTGACGGTGGAAGATTTGCTACTTCCGACCTCAACGAGCTTTACAGACGAGTTATAAGCAGAAACAACCGTCTTAAAAAGATAATTGAGATAAATGCTCCCGAAATAGTTATACGCAACGAAAAGCGTATGCTTCAAGAGGCAGTTGACTCACTTATAGATAACGGACGCAGAGGAAAGCCCGTAACAGGCCCCTCAAACCGTCCCCTCAAATCACTTTCTGAACTTCTCAGAGGTAAGCAGGGACGCTTCCGTCAGAACCTTCTCGGTAAGCGTGTTGACTATTCAGGTCGTTCGGTTATCGTTGTAGGACCTTCCTTAAAGATATATCAGTGCGGACTTCCCCGTGAAATGGCACTTGAACTCTTTAAGCCCTTCGTTGTAAAGAGACTGGAGGAGATGGGTAAGGTTCCCGGAGTTAAGGATGCTCTTAAAAAGATCGAAAGAGCACATGAAAACCCCTGCGTTTGGGATGCACTTGAAAATGTTATTAAGGAACACCCTGTTCTTCTTAACCGTGCGCCTACGCTTCACAGACTTTCAATTCAGGCATTTGAGCCCGTTCTTGTTGAAGGACGCGCAATAAAGCTTCACCCTCTGGTATGTACTGCATTTAACGCAGACTTTGATGGTGACCAGATGCCTGTTCACGTACCGCTTTCCGCTGAGGCGCAGGCAGAGGCAAGATTCCTTATGCTTTCTGCAAACAACCTCTTAAAGCCTATGGACGGTCGTGCAGTTGCAGTTCCTTCACAGGATATGATACTCGGAGCTTACTATCTTACAATGGATAAGGCAGGCGAGCCCGGTGAGGGAAGTGTTTACCGTAATTTCGAAGAGGCAATGATGGCGTACACTAACGGAGCGCTTGGACTTCATGCGCCCATTAAGATACGCAAAACTCTTGAGATAAACGGTGAAAAGAAGACCAAGATAATTAATGCAACCCTTGGAAGACTTATATTCAACGAGCCTATTCCTCAGGACCTTGGATTTATCGAGAGAAAGACAGAGGACGATCTGTTCGATCTTGAAATACAAAAGGTTGTTAAGAAGAAGGAGCTTGGACAGATAATCGACCGTTGCATTAAGAACCACGGCTTTGTTGTCTGTGCAGAAATGCTTGACAGCGTAAAGGAGCTTGGATACAAGTATTCTACAAAGGCGTCCTTCTCTATTTCTGTGTACGATATGACTATACCTGCTCAGAAGAGCGCGTATATTAACGAGGCTCAGAAGAAGGTCGATATGGTAAACGAGAGCTACAATTGGGGACTTCTTACCGATGACGAAAGATATAATAATGTCATCAAGATATGGGAAGAAACTACAAAGGATGTATCCGAGGCGCTTCTCGAAAGCTTTGACGAGTTCAACCCAATTAACATCATGGCTGTATCCGGAGCGCGTGGATCTGTAAAACAGATGCGTCAGCTTGCAGGTATGCGTGGACTTATGTTTGCTACAAACGGTAAGACGATTGAGCTTCCTATTAAATCGAACTTCCGCGAGGGACTTAATATCCTCGAGTACTTTATGGGTGCAAAGGGATCGCGTAAGTCGCTTTCCGATACAGCGCTTCGTACCGCAGACTCGGGATACCTTACAAGGCGTCTTGTTGATGTTTCTCAGGAGGTTATCGTAAAAGAGGATAAGTGTGATACGACCAAGGGTGCTTGGGTAAGCACTATTTATGACGACAAGACAGGTAGCGTTCTTGAGCCTCTCTCCGATAGAATTGTCGGAAGATACACTATTGGTGATGTTGTTGATTCCAACGGTAATGTTCTCGTAAAGGATGACGAAATGATCACCGATGAGCAGGCAAAGGCAATTGAAGACGCAGGTATTGAGAGAGTATATATCAGAACTGTTATTCAGTGTCATGCAAAGAACGGTATTTGTGCGCACTGCTATGGTGCTGACTTGGCTTCCGGTAACCTTGTTAAGGTTGGTGAGGCAGTAGGTATTATAGCTGCTCAGTCTATCGGTGAGCCTGGTACACAGCTTACGATGCGTACATTCCACTCAGGTGGTGTCGCAGGATCGGATATTACTCAGGGTCTTCCCAGAGTTGAAGAGTTGTTTGAGGCAAGAACTCCTAAGAAACCTGCTGTAATGACAGAGGTTAACGGTGTAGTTCACATTCACACAGGCGAAAATGCAAATATCAGCGAGGTTGCTATCGTTGAAGGAAATGTTGAGGTTGCGCGTTATCCCATTCCGTTCGGCATGAGACTTTGTGTCAAGACGGGTGACGAGGTACAGATCGGTGACGCTCTTACCGAGGGTAACAAGGCTCCTAGCGACATTATGAGAATTTTGGGACTTGATGCGGTCTATGAGTATATTACCAGAGAAACGCAGAAGGTATATCGTTCTCAGGAATGTAATGTAAACGATAAGCATATTGAAATAATTGCTCGTCAGATGACAAGAAAGATCCGTATTTCCGAGAGCGGAAATACAGATATGCTTGTTGGATCTCTTGTAGATATGACGGAATTTGAGGAAGAAAACAACAAGATACTTGCTCGTATCGAGGCTGGTGAGGAGCTTTCTCTTGCAGAGGGCGCTCCCGAGCTGCTCGGTATAACCAAGGCTTCGTTGCAGACAGAATCCTTCCTGTCCGCCGCATCATTCCAGGAAACCACTCGCGTTCTTACAGAGGCGGCTATTAAGGGTAAGGTAGATAAGCTTATAGGACTTAAAGAAAATGTTATTATTGGTAAGCTCATTCCTGCTGGTACGGGAATGAAGTGCTACAACAATATTGATGTTGTTAAGGAAGAGTCCGATTCGGATCTTACCTCAGTAGGCTGAAATTAAATAAAAAGCTCCACGGAATTTTCCGTGGAGCTTTTTTGTAGAGAAGTTATATTTCAAATACGCTTCCGTAAGCGGTGGGCATGCTTTCAAATCCGTAGCGGGCAGAGCAGTTGAGTGAGGATTCTATTCTGAGCAGACGATTATATTTTGCCACGCGCTCACTTCTGCATGGAGCTCCCGTTTTGATAAATCCCGAGCCAAGAGCTACTGCAATATCTGATATAGTTGTATCTTCTGTATCTCCCGAGCGATGAGATATAATAAAGCGATATCCAGCATTCTTGGCTACATGGATTGTGTCCATAGTTTCGCTCAAAGTTCCTACCTGATTTGGCTTTATAAGAATTGAGTTTGCAATTTTTGCATTTATTCCCGATAAAAGCCGCTTCGAGTTTGTAACAAAAAGGTCATCTCCCACAAGCATTATCCTGTTGCCGAGCTTTTCGGTAACAGATACCCAACCACTGTTGTCACGCTGATCTAAGGCGTCCTCAATTGACATTATAATAGGGTATTTTTCACAGAGTTTGCACCAATATTCAACAAGCTCTGAGGAGCTCATTTTTTTGCCCGTTTTTGGCAGAGCATAAGACGAGGTATCCTCATCAAACCATTCGGATGCAGCAGCATCAAGAGCAACCTTTACCTGATCTGGGGAATATCCTGCCTTTGAGATTGCCTCCGTAATAAGCTCAATTGCCGCCTCGTCATTTTCAAGCGTAGGAGCAAAGCCGCCCTCGTCGCCGACAGCAGTTGAAAGTCCTCTTGAACGCAAAATATTGCCCAGCGCGTGGTATATTTCGCTTCCTGCGCGTAAAGCGTCTGAAAAGCGTGAAAATCCTATTGGAGCGATCATGAATTCTTGAATTTCAACATTGTTTGATGCGTGCGCGCCTCCGTTAAGAATATTCATCATTGGAACGGGAAGCTTGTAGGCGTCAAGTCCTCCGAGATAGCGATAAAGGGGAAGATGATACCAATTTGCGGCGGCTCTCGCGTTAGCTAAGGAAACTGCAAGTATGGCGTTTGCGCCCAAAAAAGATTTATCGGGCGTTCCGTCAAGCTGCAAAAGCACACGATCAAGCTCTGCTTGTTCGGTAGCGTTTATTCCCGCCACTGCGGGGGAGATTCGTCTGCAAACGGCGCAAACGGCGTCCTCTACGCCCTTTCCTCCAAATCTTGCGGGGTTATGATCTCTTTTTTCGTGCGCCTCGTAAATTCCCGTTGACGCTCCTGAGGGCACGCTTGCCATTCCTACTGTTCCGTCAGCTAAAAAAACCGATGCTTCAACCGTAGGATTGCCGCGCGAATCGAGTATTTCACGCGCTGAGCATCTCACTATCTGTGGCTTGTTCATATACATATATCCTTTCTTTGTACATTAAT
>JAGCJD010000003.1 GCA_017648425.1 Clostridia bacterium
CCCTTAATTCTTGCCATTTTTAAATTCCTCCTCTGTTACTCGTAAATTATTTCTGGATAAGCGTTCTGATATTTGCGGTCATAGCATCACTTAAGATAGCTCCCTGACGAAGATGTCTTTTTCTCTTCGCTGTCTTAAGACCGGTGTTGTGTCTGTGATGGCAGTGTCCCATCTTTACCTTACCTGAAGCGGTAACAGAAAATCTCTTAGCAGATGCTTTATGTGTCTTTACTTTTCCCATTTTTATTTTCTCCTTTTTATCCTTTACAAATTTGTATTTATCATAAAATGCACTTTCGTGCTGTTTACGAACTGAATTATTTAAGCTTGAGCGGCGATATGACCATGCTCAAAAGTCTGCCGTCAAGCACGGGAGCTTTATCTACGCTTCCAAGCTCTTTGCACGACTCCTCAAACTTCTTCATTATTTCCTGTCCTATGGCAATGTGGCTCATCTCGCGTCCCTTGAAACGCATTACAACTCTTACCTTGTTGCCCGATTCAAGAAATCTCTGCGCATGGCGCGCCTTTGTTTCAAAATCGTGAGTGTCTATTCTGCAGGAAAGCTGAATCTCTTTAAGTTCAACGACCTGCTGCTTCTTCTTGGCTTCCTTTTCCTTTTTGTTTCTCTCAAAGCGGTACTTTCCATAATCCATTATACGACATACGGGGGGCTGTGCCTGAGGAGCCATTAAAACCAAATCGTAGCCTTGATCATATGCGAGCTTTAAAGCCGCATCAGATGTCATTATGCCAACAGCCTCGCCGTCAACACCAATTACTCTGACTTCTTTAAGCCTTATCTCCTCGTTGATCGTCATTTCCTTTGCGCTAATAAAAAATACACCTCCGTTATTGCTCCGCCTTTCGGTCGGGCATAAAAAAATCGTGTGAAGTCAAAAACTCCGCACGACAAACATACGGGCGCGCCCACACGCGGACATACCCGAAATTTACCTTATCATACCGTACGCAACCTGTTGGCACGGTGAGAACGGAGCGTTCTTCTTCTTTTGCCTAGTTATTCTACCACAACTCCCCACAGTTGTCAAGAGGTTTGTAAAAATTTTCTCAAAAATATTTTTTGTCAGTCATCAGCAACTTTTTTATCTCCGCTTTTGTCCCAATACGACATTTGAACGACATGTCCGTATTTTTAATGTTAAATGGCACAAAAATTCTCCCGTTTTTTGAAAAATTTTCTATTCTGTATCGTTTTTAACGAAAATTTCGACAAAAAATCGTCTATTTTGGATATTTACAAATCCGCAATTTTGAGATATAATATTAAGGCTGTCGGCGGCACCAACTCCACAGCGTCACGCACAACGGTAATTCGGATCTGCGGAATATCAAGCTTATGATATCTCTCATGCACATACGGTTTCGGTTGTGCTTTTTTTATTTTTTCCGTATTTTTGAATAAAGTTTAAAAAATTAAATAAAAGTGTGGAAATCCGCGCGAATATATGTTATAATATAATGAATGTATGTTTGTCGCGGTAGCTTTTTTATCGCCTGCATTCAAAAACAGCATTTCCCAACCGAAAGGATAATCCATCAATGTCAAAATATATAGTGAAAATCAAAAAAATGACCTTGCCCGTAGTTCCGCTGAACGGCATAGTTGCCTTTCCCGGCTCTACCGTCAGCTTTGAGCTTACCGATGACTTTGCAGTAAAGGCTGCCGAAGCTGCTTTTGATACAGACTCGCTCATAGTCATTTGCACATACAAGGACACAGACCAGACAAAGCTGCCCGACTGTCTTTACAAAACGGGTACGGTATGTAAAATAAAACAATCCATAAAGGGCGCAGACGGCGCGCTGAGAATTGTAGCCGAGGGATATTCCCGTGCCGCAGTGACGGAATTCCGCGGCTTTGCCGATTACATTCTCGCAGAGGTAAATTCAAAAACACACACCGCGGCTGACGAGGACACGGTAAGAAATCAGGCTTACTGTCGCGCCATACTCAGAGAAGCAAAAAAGCTCGTATCCTTCCTTCCCTCCTCAGGCGAGGATCTTATGAATACGGCTTCAACCATAAAAACTCCCGCTCTGCTTGCTGACTTTATTGCGGCTAATATGCTCGTAAAGATCTCCGACAAGCAGCGTGTTTTAGAGGCGTTTGATCCCGAAAAGCGTATCGAGCTTCTTATAACATTGCTTGACGAGGAGATAGCTCTGCTCGCCTGCGAAATGGATATACACAAGAGAGTTCGCTCAAATCTCAACCAAAATCAAAAGGATTACTACCTGCGCGAGCAGATAAGAGTAATAAAGAACGAGCTTGGCGAGGGCGACGAGAATGACGAGCTTGTCGAACGGATAATGTCCGCAAAGCTCCCCGATGAGGTCAGAGAAAAGCTATTAAAGGAAGCCGAGAGAATGTCCAAAGCTCCTTTTGGCTCATCAGAAGCGACCGTTTCGCGTTCTTACCTTGAAACCTGCCTTGACATTCCGTGGTGTACGAGCACCAAGGACAGAATAGATGTAGCTTACGCCAAGAAGATACTTGACAAGGATCATGACGGTCTTGATAAGGTAAAGGAAAGAATACTTGAATATCTTGCCGTAAAGCAACTTAACCCAGAGCTTGGAAATCAGATACTCTGCCTTGTAGGCCCTCCCGGAGTGGGAAAGACCTCTGTCGGCGCTTCGATAGCGCGCGCTATGAACCGCAAATATGTGCGAGTTTCCCTCGGCGGAGTTCGTGACGAGGCTGATATAAGAGGTCACAGAAAGACCTATATCGGAGCAATGCCGGGAAGAATAATAGAGGCTCTCACAAGAGCAAAGGCGAACAACCCTCTCATTCTGCTTGACGAAATAGACAAGCTTACGAGAGATTCTCACGGAGATCCCTCATCGGCGCTCCTTGAAGTACTTGATGCCGAGCAGAACAAGACATTCAGAGATCACTTTGTTGAGCTCCCCATAGACTTGTCGAACTGTCTTTTTATAGCAACGGCGAACACGCTTGACACAGTTCCCCGCCCTCTGCTTGACAGAATGGAGGTCATAGAGCTAAGCACATATACAAAAACAGAAAAGATATCCATAGCAAAAAATCACCTTATTCCCAAGCAGCTGAAGCGTCACGGGCTCAACAAGCGCATGCTTGGTATAACCGATGGGGCTATTTGCGAGATCATTGACTATTACACACGCGAGGCGGGCGTCAGAAATCTTGAAAGAGCTATCGCAGATGTGTGTCGTAAATGTGCAAAAAAGCTTGTTGACGAGAGCGCTTCGGGCAAAATAAGCGTAACCGAGAGCAATATACGCGAATATTTGGGAGCAAGAAAACTACTCCTTGAACGCATATCCGACACAGACGAGATAGGAGAAGTAAACGGACTTGCCTGGACACAGGCGGGCGGAGATATGCTCAAGGTCGAGGTAGCCGTGCTTGACGGCACGGGCAAGATAGAGCTTACGGGCTCGCTTGGAGATGTAATGAAGGAGTCGGCGCAGATAGCAGTAAGCTATGTTCGCTCGATAGCGACCGAATACGGAATAGACACAGAGTTCTACAAGAACAAGGATATACATATCCATTTTCCCGAGGGTGCAGTTCCCAAGGACGGCCCCTCTGCGGGAGTTACCATGGTAACGGCTCTTGTCAGCGCTCTTACGGGACGCCCTGTAAAGCGCGACATTGCAATGACGGGAGAAATATCCCTGCGCGGTAATGTTCTCGCTATCGGCGGTCTTAAAGAAAAGACAATGGCGGCATATTCCGCTGGCGTACGCACGGTGCTCATACCAATGGATAATGAGAGGAACATCGAGGATCTCGATCCTGCCGTAAAGCAAGGACTTACGATAATTCCCTGCAAAAAAATATCCGATGTGCTATACCTCGCTCTGTGTGGCGCGCCGATAGGCAAAAATGCCGAGCAGGTTGAGGAGACTACCGAGATAGAAATACTAGCTCCCGCGACCATACCGACAAAAAAGAAGGCTCCCGCAAGACGATAATTTTGAAAGAGAGAATACTATGGCTCTTAATATACAAAACACTTCACTTAAAATAAGCGCTGGACTTTCATCGCAGTTCCCCGCAGATCCGTTACCGCAGATCGCCTTTTCGGGACGCTCGAATGTTGGAAAAAGCTCGCTTATAAACACTCTTTTGGGAAGAAAGTCGCTCGCACGCGTCAGCTCCTCCCCCGGAAAGACTATTACGATAAACTTTTACGATGTTGATAAAAAGCTTTATCTTGTTGACCTGCCCGGATACGGCTTTGCCAAGCGAAGCCCCGAGGACAAGCGCAAGTGGTCTGCCCTGACAGACGGTTATTTTACAGGCAACAAAAACATTGACAGGCTCTCGCTCGTGCTTCAACTTGTTGACAGCAGAATGGGACCTACCAAGGACGATGAAATGATGCTTGAATTTCTTACAGCCTCGGAAATACCGTTTGTGGTAATAGCGACCAAGGCTGATAAGCTCAATGCGACCGAGCGCAAAAAAAACACTCAGCTCATTACGGAGCACCATCTTATAAAAGGAAACAAGGTCATATTTTTCTCTGCTCTTAAAGGAGAGGGAAAGGACGAAGTCTGGAAGACCGTTCTTTCATACGCAAAAGCATAATTCAAAGGAACAACCATGACACATTTGATAATAACCCGTCACGGTCAGAGCATAGCAAACGCCCAAAAGCGCTTTGCCGGACACTCGGACTTTGACCTATCGGAAACAGGAAAGCTTCAAGCTGAGCTTGCAGGCGAATATATTTCAAGGAATTTCAAAATAGACACAATATATTCAAGCGACCTTTTGCGGGCGTACAATACAGCAGTGCCAACCGCAAAACTCCTCGGACTTGAAATAATACCCACTACCGAGCTTCGCGAGATATTCGCGGGCGATTGGGAGGGCATGACCACTGACGAGATAGCCGTTGTGTATCAAAAGGATTTTGATACTTGGAAAAACGACTATGCTTTCTCCCGCTGCACAGGCGGAGAATCCACCGCCGAGGTCTATCGCCGCGTTATCAAGACCGTCACTCGTCTTGCAGAGGAGAATGATGGCAAAACGATAATGCTTTCCACTCACGCAACGCTCGTAAGAGCTATTCAGGCGTATTCAATGGGACTTGACGAAACACAAGTTGGTGAAATACCGTTCACACATAACGCATCAATAAACACCTTTACTTACGAAAACGGCAAGCTCATGCCAGATAAAATAAATATTACCGAGCATCTTGGAGAAAATGTAACAGGCGTTCACTGGTCGTTCTCCAAATAATACAATTGAGGTTTTGTTTAAATGATACTTTACAAGCATTTTGATACAAACGATCGCGGACATTTGACGGTTGGCGGTCTTGACACAGTGGAGCTTGCAAAAAAATACGGCACTCCGCTCTATCTTCTTGACGAAGCTTGCATACGCGAACAATGCAGGACATATATAAACTCCGCGCGCAAATATTTCGGCGAGGACGCGCTCCCGCTTTACGCCTCAAAGGCGCTCTGCTTTTCGGAGATATACCGAATTGCCGCCCAGGAGGGTATGGGAGTTGACTGCGTGTCGGGTGGCGAGCTCTATACGGCAAAAAAAGCAGGTTTTCCCGCAGAGCGCATATATTTTCACGGAAACAACAAGACGGATAAGGATATATCTGACGCCATGGATATGGGCGTTGGCACATTCGTGGTGGATAACGAGGAGGAGCTTTCTGCGGTCAGCGCCATGGCGCAAGACAGAGGTATAACGCAAAGGATACTTTTGCGAATAACCCCCGGAATAGATCCCCACACACACAAGGCGATAGTTACGGGAAATGTAGATTCAAAATTCGGAAACGCCATAGTCACGGGACAGGCGATGAGCATAGTCAAAAAGGCTATCGCAACAAACGGAGTATGTCTTGTCGGTTTACACTGCCACATTGGCTCTCAGATATTTGATGTTGAGCCGTTCTCTGATGCCGCCCGCATCATGACGCAATTTATCGCTCGCATAAAGGACGAATGCGGATACGAGATAAGCGAATTAAATCTCGGTGGCGGATTGGGCGTAAAATACACCAAGTACGACCGCGAGGTAGATTACGCGCAGGCTATAAAGGATATTTCCGAGATAGTACACGGACTTTGCCGTGAGAACAACATAAAAATGCCCCGCATCATACTTGAACCAGGTCGCTCATTGGTGGCAGCCTCAGGCGCAACGCTCTACACGGTGGGCTCGGTCAAGGAAATACCCGAATTCAGAAATTACATCTCTGTTGACGGCGGTATGCCCGACAACCCTCGCTACGCCCTCTATCAATCTCAGTACACAGCTCTCATAGCAAACAGAGCAAACGAGCCTGCGGATTACAGAGCGACTATTGCGGGCAGATGCTGTGAATCGGGAGATCTTCTCGGAGAGAACATGGAAATACAGCGCGCTGAGCGAGGAGATATTCTGGCAGTTCTTGTAACGGGCGCATACAATTATTCAATGGCTTCAAATTACAACAGACTTCCCCGCCCCCCTGTCGTAATGATAAAGGACGGAGCGGACAGACTTGTCGTAAGGCGCGAAACCTACGAGGACATTGTGAGAAACGATATATAACATACACGGGAGAATCCTTTTTCATGATAAGTTCACTTTTAAGCGGAAATATACAAAACTTTTTGATATCGCTTTTGTTAAGCCTTCCCATAGTGTTACTTGCGCTTTCCTTCCACGAAACGGCGCACGGATATGTTGCAAGTCGCCTTGGAGATCCCACGGCGCGCAATCTTGGCAGACTTACGCTCAACCCCATAAAGCATATCGATCCAATAGGATTTATCTGTATGCTGCTGTTCGGGTTCGGTTGGGCAAAGCCCGTTCCAATAAACACACGCTATTTCAAAAATCCAAAAAGAGATATGGCTATATCAGCGCTTGCAGGTCCTGTTTCCAATCTACTTCTGGCATTTATATTTGCCGTTCTGCTAAACCTTCAAATCAAATTTCTGGGAATTTCAATAGACGCGGGAAACGCCCTGTATTGGCTATACAACTTTTTGTATTTAGGTATAAGACTTAATGTCGTGCTTGCAGTATTCAACCTCATTCCCGTTCCGCCACTTGACGGATCGAGAATATTCCTTGTTCTGCTTCCAACGGATACCTATTTCAAAATAATGCGCTATGAAAGATACATTTCAATCGCGCTTATGATAGCTCTTTTCTTTGGATTTCTCGACACTCCAATAAATTTTGTAACTAATCTGTTTATGAGGCTCATA
>JAGCJD010000023.1 GCA_017648425.1 Clostridia bacterium
AGCCCTCCTTTTGCGAGAGTGTCGGAAATTTGCAGAATATCTGTTTTTATCTCATCGTTGACATTCAGCACCTGCGCTTCGTATTTATAATTTTCATAGTGCAAAAAGCAGCTTAGATATACCACCTCAATAAGCGGATCTCCGTGCCACTCGGAATATCAATAGATATTTTCGGGAATGAACACAACATCGCCCTTGCTGACTTTTAGTTTTTGGTTCAGATAGATATAAGTTCCTTCGCCGTTCAATATAAGTCCTATGCGAGATTTTCTTTTGTTGCTGTTTCCACGGCAAAAATGGTATTTTTGGAACACATGCCTTGATGTTCCGAGCTCTGTAACATATATATTATCGCTCACGATCAGACTCCTAAATTGCAGAATAGTTACTTTTTTTACAGTATAACATATTGAAAAATATTTGTCAATGATGTATAATAAAAACGAACAAAGAAAAAAGGGAGGTTTTCGGTATGAAAACAATTAAGGTCGCCCAGATAGGCACGAGTAATAACAGTCACGGTAACGATATTTGGAATACGATCAAAAAAATGCCTGATGTTTTTGAAATTGTGGGCTACGCCTTTCCCGAGAACGAGCGCCTAAAATTCCCGAACAGAGCAAAGGACTTTTTGGGATATTGTGAAATGAGCGTTGAGGATATACTTGCCGACCCGAATATCGATGCGGTATTGGTCGAAACAGAGGAGGTATATCTTACCAAATACGCTCTTATGGTAGCTCGCGCGGGCAAACACTTGCATATGGAAAAGCCCGGAGGCAGAGAAGTGGACGAATTCCGCGAGCTCGTTCGCATAATGAAAGAGAAAAAGCTCGTTTTCTCGCTTGGATATATGTACCGCTTTAATCCCAAGATAGTTGAGGTATTAGAGAGGATCGAGCGCGGAGAGCTTGGAAAGATATTCTCGATCGAGGCGCATATGGATTGCAAGCACCCGAAGGTAATGCGCGAGTGGCTTGCCAACTTCCCCGGAGGCATGATGTTCTTCCTTGGGTGCCACCTTATCGATCTTATCTATCGTATCAAGGGTGAGCCTTGTGAGGTAATACCGCTCAATTGCTCCTCGGGAATAGACGGACTTAACACATGCGATATTGGCATGGTAGTATATAAATACTCTGATGGCGTATGTTTTGCTAAGACCTGCGACAATGAGTTGGGCGGCTTTATGAGGCGTCAGCTTGTCATTTGCGGAGAAAAAGGAACTGTTGAAATAAGACCGATTGAGGTTTTGGTGAACAGCGGTCAATACACGGTTTACAAGGAATGCGCGAGTGACGCTTGGTGCGCTGAGGGCGAATTGCAAAACACCGAGGTCTATAACAGATATATTCCAATGATGCAAAACTTTGCCGAGCTGGTTTGCGGCAAGGAAAATCCATATACATATGATTATGAATTGGGACTTTATGAGCTTATTTTGAAGTCCTGTGGAAAGGAAGTGTAAATATGAAAACCAAACAGATAGTTTTTACAAAGCCTTGTGTGGCAGAGCTTTTGGACATAGAATGTACAGCTCCGAGAGCCTATGAGGTGACGGTTGAGCTTGAATATTCTGCAATAAGCGCGGGAACTGAAAAGGCAAATTATTTAGGCCTTAGAAACGGAACCGTGCAAAGCGAGGACGCAGCTCCCGTATTCCCGAGATATGTGGGATATAGCGCGGCGGGCACTGTCAAGGCGGTGGGCGAGAGCGTTCACGACCTGAAGGAGGGCGACAAGGTCATAGTTTTTTGGGGTAAGCACAAAAAACTTATAACCATGCCTCGCAAAAATATAGTCAAGATCCCAGAGGGCGTTTCCACCAAGGAGGCGTCAATGGCGCTTATATCTACATTTCCGCTTGCCGCTATAAGAAAAACAAAGCTTGAAATTGGCGAGTCGGCGCTCGTTATGGGCTTGGGAATTCTGGGTATCTTTGCTGTCCAGGAACTGAGAGCGGCGGGAGCGTATCCCATTATTGCCGCAGATCCCGTGGAGGAGCGCCGTGAATTTGCCTTGAAGATGGGCGCTGACTATGCACTTGACCCAATGGATAAGGACTTTTCGAAAAAGGTCAATGAATTGAGTGGCGGTGGAGTCAATGTTTGTATTGAGGTTACGGGACTTGGAGTCGGACTTATTCAGGCGCTTGACTGCATGAAAGAGATGGGCAGAGTAGCGCTTCTTGGCTGTACCCGAAGCTCAAAATTCGAGATAGATTATTACGGCAAGGTGCATGGTCGAGGAATATCTCTTATCGGTGCGCACACTATAGCGCGCCCGAAGCTTGAGTCATCCGCGGGACTTTGGACAGATGCGGACGATATTGGCGCCGTTCTCTCGCTTATCAAGGGCAAGCGACTCAATTTTGCCGATATGATATGCGAGATACATTCTCCTGCCGATGCACAAGAGGTGTATACAAGACTTGCAAACGAAAAGAATTTCCCCATAGGCGTACTGTTTGATTGGAGCAGGATATAAGCTGTTGAAGCTATTATAAGAATAAAAAATAGGAGATAAAAAATGAAAGCAATACTTGTAAATGATGATAGAAGCTTGCGCTGGGACAATGTTCCCGATCCCATTTGCGGTTCGGAAGACTGCCTGGTCAAGATCGAAGCTGCCGCACTGAACCGGGCTGATCTTCTGCAGCGTGAGGGCGGCT
>JAGCJD010000024.1 GCA_017648425.1 Clostridia bacterium
CAACACACCTATTCTTACCTTTTTCATTTTTACCCTCCTGCCGTTTATACGGTTATTTGAGATATTCAGTATAACAAATAAAAATCATAAAGTAAATAGACAAAAGTCATTTAGATATAAAAAATAGTTAGATAGATACTTTTATTATATAATCACATTGTTCATTTTTCACATATATCCGCTTTTTTGTCAAGCGTCCACCCATTTTCTCCGTGGTATATCATCTGACGCGTCATACCTCCATCAATGCATATGTTTTCGCCCGTAATAAATCCTGCCATATCCGAGCAAAGATACAGCACCATGTTGGCAATATCAAGCGGCTCGCCTACGCGTCCCACAGGCTGTTGAATAGCATCTGCCCCCGCGTAATCGGAATTATAATTATCTATCCAGCCTGGCGAAACGGAATTCACACGCGCTCTGCCCGAAAGACTTACCGCCATTGCGTGAGTAAGCGCCGCTATTCCTCCCTTTGCCGCAGTGTAGCCCTCTGTTTGGGGCTGGCTCATGCGATCGCGTGAAGAGGAGATGTTAACAATGCTTGCCCCGGGAGCAAGGTAGGGAGCAAAAAGCTTGGAAAGATAAAACGGAGCAATTACTCCAACTCTTTGAGCATACTCAAAATCCTCATAGCTTCCGCTTGTAATACCGCAAGATATGGGCGCGGCATTGTTTATAAGATAATCAACATGACCGTAATCGTCTATTACCTTTTTTGAAAAGCGCTCCAATGTTGCCTTGTCGGCAATATCCCCTACAAAATAATCGTTTTGCAAAACATCAATAACACAAACGGTAGCGCCAAATGCGGAAAACTGTTGTGCTATACACGCTCCTATTCCTCTTGCGCCTCCCGTTACAACGACTATTTTATTATTAAAATCAAACATTTTGTTACACTCCCATCGTTATTTGCTTATTACTCTTTCATTATATCATTTTTTCTGTAAAATATCAAGAAAAATAATTACCGCTCATGTCTTTTCGGAATAAAACCGCATTGTACGAATATACTATTTGTAAAGCTATATTATAGGGGATTTTATGAAACGATCTATTGTACCTTGGCAGATATGGGGATTTGCCGTAACCTCTCTTTTTGGAACTCTGCTGCATTTTTTATACGATTGGCTTGGAGAAGCTACATGGATAGCGCCCTTTTCAAGCATAAACGAATCAACATGGGAACATATGAAGCTTCTCTTTTGGCCAACTTTTATTTTCGCCATAATTCAAAGCTTTTTCTTTAAGGAAAGGACAGATTTCTGGTGCATAAAGCTTCGCGGAATACTTTTGGGCCTTTTGCTTATTCCCGTTATCTTTTACACATACAACGGCGCAATAGCAAAATCTCCCGATTGGCTCAACATTACTATATTCTTTATCTCCGCCGCAGCAGTCTTTATTTACGAATCAAGGCTTTTAACCTCGAAAAAGATATTTTGCAGCTCTCAAAAATGGGCGCTTATTTCACTTTGCACGCTTGCGTTGCTGTTTATAATATTCACATTCAAAACGCCATCTATCGGAATATTCAGAGATCCCATACCGGGAAAGCTCGGCGTATGAATAAATAACACTTATTTTAGAAAAGCATCTTTACTTTTTCATTATCTCGTGGTATAATCATTATAGTACAATACAGGTCACCGGAGGCAGAATGCCGTAGCATTCAATTGCCGGATTAGGTGTCCGAGTGAGCTCGGGTCGTTGCGTGTTCAATGGCCCGAGCTGTATTTTTAGGAGGATATATGAAAAACACCAAGGTCACTCTTGTTCCACTTACTCAAAACGATCGCGAACAGTTTATTCTTGACAATCAGTGGGCGTTCAAATACGGAGCTTTAATGGAATTCGGAGAGCGTGATGATCACATTGATACAGACGGAGAGATAATTTCCCGCAAAACCATTGAGCGCTGTATTGACGATCCAAGCAACGAAACTTATCGCATTGTAGTTGACGAAAAAAATGTAGGTGGCGTTATTTTGAAGATCGATAATCAAACGCACCATAATCATTTGGAGATACTATTCAC
>JAGCJD010000025.1 GCA_017648425.1 Clostridia bacterium
GGTACGAAGCTCCTCAATGCGAAGCGCCGAGCCGAGATCCACAATATCCTCTCTCATGGCAATAAGCTTATATTTTGCGTCTTCCAATGCTATTATCATAAGGTATTCTCTCCTATACACATAATTATCTATTGTAATTATAACACAAAGTTGCTTTAAAATCAATAGAAAATGAATAAAAAATACTGCTGCTACCACATGATAACAGCAGTTGATTTTTATTCGTAAACAGCTCGGCTTCCGCCTATGAATTTAGGGCGTGTTCTGGCGCAAATTATCGGGGCGTCACCTATTTTTGAAATCGAAAGTCTTACGGGAACGGCAACCGAACGCAAATGCATTCCAATAAGAGTTCCGCCTATATCAATACCCGCATTTGCGCGTATGCTCTCAACAGCGGTCGGGCGCTCAAACGCCTCGTAAGTAACGGTCGCAAACGAACCTCCCGCCTTTGGCATGGGGCGAACACTGACCGCTTCAAGTCCATAGCGCTCCGCGCACTCACGCTCAATTATAAGAGCGCGGTTGAGATGTTCACAGCACTGAGCGGCAAGAAATATTCCCTTTTCTTTAAGTATAGGATAAATACCGTCAAACACGGCCTTTGCAACAGGCAGAACAGATGCGTGACCTATAAGATTTCCCGTGACCTCTGAGGTCGAGCAGCCAACAACAAAAATATCTCCCGCTTTAAGATCCGCTATTCCGATAAGCTCGGTAACTGCTGTGCGCGCCTCTTTCTCAATATCGGAAAGTCTGCTTTCAAGTTCGCTGGTCATACTTACCGTGCCGTCCTGATTATACTTGATGTTTTTCATAATAAACCTCAAAAAAGGGCATACCCTCCGTCACGCCAATTGGCGGTTCGGCGCGGCAGCCCTTATTTCTTTAATAATTATTCAGCGTCAACCGCCTCGGAAGCCTCAACAGCCTCCTCAGTCATAGCCTCAGCCGCAGCCTGAGCCTCGTCAAGAAGCGCGCGAATAGAAAGGCTTACCTTGTGGTTCTCCTCGTCAATAGCGGTTATCTTTGCATCAACGACCTGACCTATTTCAAGAACATCAGCGGGCTTGCCTATTCTCTGCTGCGCGATCTGAGAGATGTGGATAAGTCCGTCAACTCCCTCAACTATCTCTGCGAATGCAGCAAAGGGCATCATGTTTACTATCTTAACGGAAGCCGTATCACCTACTGCATACTTAGAGGTGAATACATACCAGGGATTGTCGCACTCCTTCTTGTATCCGAGAGAAATGCGCTTTTTCTCAGCGTCAAAGCTCTTAACGAATACCTCAACGACCTGTCCTACTTCGAGAACGCTTGCGGGAGTAGAAATGGGCTTCCAAGAAAGCTCGGACTTATGTACCATTCCGTCAACTCCGCCGAGGTCGATGAATGCGCCGTAAGCGGTCATGCTCTTAACAGGGCCTGTAAATACCTTGCCCTCCTCGATAGCTGCCCAGAATGCAGCCTCGCGAGCGCGCTTTTCTTCTCTCTCAACTATTCTTATAGAGCCAACAGCCTTCTTGCCCTTGATCTCGATAACTTTGAGAGAAACTTCCTTACCCTTGATAGTATCAAGGCTCTCGTCCTTCGGAACTCCCGTCTGTGATGCGGGAACGAATACTCTGTTTGCGTCAACGGAAACGGAAACTCCGCCTCTTACGACCTCAACTACCTTACCGCAAAGAACCTCTCCGCTCTCTGCTGCGGCAACTATCTTCTGCCAGTTCTTGTCAGAATCAACACGCTTCTTGGAAAGCTCAGCAAAGCCCTCGATGTCGCTCACGCGGATAACGAAAGCCTCGATCTGGTCGCCGGGCTTGTACGCCTCTGTCAGCTTAACAGACGCATCGTCTGTGATCTGCTCAGCCTTGATAAGACCGGTCACCTGAGCGCCGAGATCAAGATAAAGCTCAGCATCGGTAACAGATGTTACGGTTCCAACTACGGTATCTCCTGTATTTAAAGTTTTGATTTCTGTCGCATCAAACAGTTCTGCAAAATTTTCATTCATTTCGCTCATGGTTTTATATACCTCCTGAATTACGCTTGACGGGGTTGATGCTCCCGCCGCTATACCCACTTTCGTGTGGGCTGACGTTATTAAATTGCAACCGCATAACTCCTCAGGCTTTTCTATCCAAAAGGTCTGCGGACAACTTTCCTTGCAAATCGAATACAGCTTTGCAGTATTCGAGCTTTCTCTACCCCCTATTACTATCATGCAATCGCACTCTGAGGAAAGAGATTGTGTTTCGGTCTGCCTTGATTCCGTAACACTACATATTGTATCAAAAATTAAGGCATTTGTATATAGCTTTTTTAAAATTTCTTGACTTTTTTTCCATTCTGACAAATTTTGAGTAGTTTGAGCCGCCAAAATTGGTACTTTTTGCGCACACTCCACCAAAAGTTTGTCGCGAAGCAACCGTTCAAGCTCCTCGGCATCGGCAACGACTGCCTTGTCATATGCAAAGTAGCTCATTATTCCCACCACCTCAGGGTGAGATGCAGATCCCAGAAGAATAAAAAAATTCTCAGGGCGTGAGTTTTCACTCGCTATTCGGTGTATCTTTTTTACAAACGGACAGGTACAGTCGCGGTATTTAAAGTATTGGTTTTCCTCTGCCAGACCTTTAAGCACGGTTTCGTGCTCAACGGGAATTCCGTGCGCTCTTACGAACACTGTTACCGGACTTTGCTCGCAGGCAGACCGCGCAATTTCGGGTATCTGCGAAATATCCGTTACCATAGCCCCCTGTTCTGCGAGCCACTTGTTGTATGTTTCGTTATGGATAAGCGTTCCCAGCGTATAGATTCGCTCCTTGCCGCTTCTGCCCAAAAGCGCCCCTTCAAGCTCGTCGGTAGCTCGCTTTACTCCAAAGCAAAATCCCGCGTTTCTTGCAACGGTCACCTTCATTTTTTCTTGCTCCTTTTGTATTCCTTGGGATCAAATTCCTCGCCGAGGTCACAGACCTTATCGAATACATGGTTGGTTATTCTCGAATATTCTCCGCTTTCTTCCTTGTTGTATCCAAAGCTCTCAAAGGGGATCATTTCACCTATTATCACATAAGTCTTGCGGAAAAGACCGCCTTTTTTATGCTTGTGCCATATGTAAACGGGGACTATGGGCGCACATGTGCGTGATGCGATAAGCACGGCTCCGTTCTTTGTCTTGGTCTTTCGCGGATCCTCACCGGGGTATCTGTGTCCCTGCGGAAAAACTCCAAGGCATCTTCCGTCCTCAACTATCGATACAGCATTCCTTATAGCGCCTACATCATTCCCCGCTCTGTCGATCGGGAACGCCCCAAGCATACGCAGAAATCCGCTGATTATCGGTATTTTAAAAAGCTCCTTCTTCGCCATGAAATGGACCTGATGCTTTTTAAACGCGTAGCATATCATTATTGGGTCGGTAGCCGATACATGGTTTGACACTACCACATATCCGCCCTCGCTCGGCTCGTTCTCTCTGTTGACGACCGTTATTCTGAACAAAACGCCTATAATACCCGCCAGAAGCGCGTATATTACCCTAAAAAATCTGCTTCCTCTCGCGTTTTTCTGGTTATCCTTTTTAATTTTCTTACTCAAACTGTTTATTCCTTTCGCGTCAAATAAGTCCCGTCTTACGGGCAAGAGAGATCACTGCCTCAACCGACTCGTCAAACGAAAGTCCCGTGTTGTCAAGCAGTACCGCGTCAGCGGCGGCGGTAGCGGGAGCTACCTCTCGGCTTGAATCCTGCTTATCCCTCTGGTTCATCTCAGAAAGAACATCCTCGTATTTCACATCGCGTCCTTTGGCGATAAGCTCGTCATAGCGTCTTTTCGCGCGGCACTCCTCGGAAGCCGTAAGGAATATCTTCACATCGGCATTTGGAAGTATGACAGTTCCTATATCTCTGCCGTCCATTATAACGCTGTTCTTTTTGGCAATATCCCTCTGCGTATCAAGCAGGAACGCTCTCACCTCGGGAATAGCGGAAACAGCAGACGCGTACATAGACATCTCGGGTGTGCGTATAGCATCGCCGTGATCCGTGCCGTTGAGATAAACGCACTGCTTGCCGTTCTCATATTTCAATTCTATCTTTATGTCGTCAAGACATCTTGAAACGCCCTCTCTGTCCTTGGGATCAACTCCAACGCTCTTTACATAAAGTCCTATCGTTCTGTAAAGCGCTCCCGTATCCACATAAACTATTCCGAGCTTTTGAGCAACCGCTTTTGAAATAGTACTCTTTCCTGCCCCTCCGGGTCCGTCTATCGCTATTCTTATCATTTATCTCTCTCCTATAAAATATATTTATTTTTCGAATGCGCTGTAAGCCGCGCTCTCTCCCGCCAGCGTGCCCGTGGAAAACGCTATCTGCAAATTGTATCCGCCCGTGTAGGCGTCAACATCTATGACCTCACCTGCAAAGAACAGTCCGCGGCATAGCTTTGACGCCATAGTCTTTGGATTGATCTCCGCCGTGCTTACACCACCCTTGGTGATTATCGCCTCCGCTATCGGGCGGAAGCCGTCAATTCGGATACGCAGGTCGCTTATTACCGAGCCGAGAGCCAATCGCTCCTCCTTGGTAACGCAATTCACCTTTTTGCGCGCGTCAATTCCCGAAAGTCCAACGACAACGGGAATAAGCTTTGAGGGCAAAAGGTCGGAAAGCGCGTTTATAAAATCCTTGTTTGAATACTTGGCAAAATCCGAAAGTATCCTTGTGTCAAGCTCCTTTGCGTCAAGCGCGGGTTTGAGATTTATATGCGCCTCATATCGCCCCGCAGACATATCCGAAAGATGCGCCGAAGCCGAAAGTATCATGGGACCTGTCATGCCAAAATGAGTAAACATCATTTCGCCAAAGTCCTCATACACAGTCTTTCCAGTTTGCGTGTCGGTTATGAGCAAGGAAACATTTTTAAGTGAAAGTCCCTGCAACGAGGGGCATA